>NZ_MJYF01000056.1:0-11057 GCF_001763175.1 Campylobacter sp. BCW_4332
CAAAATACCCTAGAATCTTATTATACTTTAGGAAGTTCATTTAACTTACACATATTCCTAAATTGCCAATAACTAGGCTCTAAATAATAAGAATAAGGAGTATAATAAAAGATAATTAAGCCTATACTTCCAAGAAAGACTAAAAACTTTGAAACGCTTTTTGTAGATTTAAAGATGATTTTATAAATAAATTTTAATATAAGATAAGAAAGAATAGTAGAAATTATAATAAGAAGTAATATATATGTCATGGGTTATCTCCTTAGATTCTCTATTTTATTAAAATTAAGATGTAATTTTGTGGTTTAGTGTTAGCAGTATAACTTTTTCTTTATCATTAAAATAATAGAGCTTGTTTTTTCATATATTTTTATCCTTTTATAGGTTTTGCATTTGATTTTTATTCTAGCTGTAAAATAATTTTTATTTAATTTTACTCATAACAAATAAATTGATATTTAAAAATTTAGTATATTTATTCTATATGTGTTAAATTTTTTATCAATACGGATATATTATTATCCACTTTAAGATTATTGGTTTCTAAATTGAAAATTGCATAGCTTAATACTCCTAATATAATCAATGCTGGCACAACGATAATAAGTTTTTTAAAATACAATCTTATAAATTTTTGCCAAATATTTTCTTTCAAACCAGTTTTATATGCTTTATTAAAAGCTAACTCTTCTTCTATCTTATAAACCGGTTTTAAAGATGTGGCAATATTATTGCAAAAATGAATTATTTTTTCATCTCTATCCTTAGTCTCATTATATTTTCCTTTATAACCAAGAATCAAACAAGCATAGATAAATTCCAAAAAATCTTTAAACTTAAAAGGGTTATTAATCCAAGATGATGCAATATCATAAAAATTATTTCCACCTAAAGTTTCATCAAATAACCTTACAGTTAGAGTATTGTGAGCCCAAAAATTAATAAAAAGTTCATTTTTCATTAAGCTTTCATCTATAAAGACACAAAGACAATATTTGAATTTAATAATTTCTTTTTCATCATATTCTTTACATATACTTAATTTAGCGGTTATATCTAAAATTTTATTAATCAATGTTTCTCTAAGTTGATTAATACTACTTGTATCCATAGAGCTTATTTTTGAAAGTCTATAAGAAAGCAAAAGCAACTCCAAAGAATAATCAATAATTTTATTGTTTTTTAAACCATCAAAATCTGAATCAAGAAGTAAGCTTAATGCCTTTTTTTCTTCATTTATTTCTTTCATTGAAATACCGCCCACATTATAATATCAGGGTTTTTTATATTGTTGGTCAAGTACATACTAATGATACTTTCATTTTTAAAATCTTTAAACAGTTGATCTCTTTTATCTAATTTATAATAAACATAACCATTTAAATAAGGAATGCTAGATGGAACATTAGGTACTTGATCTACATTTAAGCCCTCAAGCTGAGTTGCGACTATATTTTTAATTTTACTTTGAGTATGTATCTTGCTTTGAATTTTAAAATTATTAAGTAGATATTCTGTAGTAACATCTGCACGAATTGCGAAATAAATTTCACTTTCTTCTAAAATTCCCGAATTATCAAAAATAAAATCATAAAAACCGTTGCCGTTAATACTAGTCTTAGCTATAAAATATTTAGGGCTTGTGATTTTAGAAAATAACAATCTTAGATTATTCATCATATTTAAAAAAGTATTATAAAGATTATCGTGTTTATAAGGAATAAAATCTAAAAAAGATTCTTCGTTGCTAAAAGCTGCAAGCTCTCCTTGAAATTCTAAAAATTTTTCGTATAAAAATTCAGGATGTATTTTATCTTTTTTTGATAGATGTGAAAATATTAAATACCATTTTTTTAAAAGATTAAGGGATAAAAAAGTGCTAAAATCCAATGTATTTTTTGTTTGATCGATTCCTTTAAAAACATTAGATAGAACTTTTTTATGTTGATTGATTGAAAAAATAATTTCTTCCAAAAAGGATCTTATGGTAGATATTTTGCTGATATTTAAGCAAGTGGGTATAAAATCACTTTCTAATTCAATTTTTTTATTGATATCAATATTTTTAATTTTTGCAATTGGTAATTCAAGTTCATCAGGAGTTGAATTACCTAAAATGCCAAGTTTTAATCTTAAACTAGCAAGAAGTAAATCTTTTTTCTCTTGTGTAAAAGTCAGATTTTCAAGTTCGTACTCATCTTCAATTTTGTCCATTACATTAGATTTTGAATCATCATAATTTCTTAAAGCAATACTATTTCTAAGACATATAAACTTTGAATTTGGAAAAGTATTTCTTAAAGATAAATCAGCAATATCAGTAACTCCGATAGGAATTTTTAATACCACAACTGAATCAATTAAAGATTCATAATTGATTTCAATAGGTTCAGGCAACAAATCTTGCTCAGGTGCATTAAAAATGCTTCCATCTTGTGCGATACCTGAAATTTTAGAAAGTGCAATTTTTCCTTGCAATAACATCTCTTGAGAAAATTCCAAGTCTATTATTCCATATAAATTACTATATATATTTATAGTTTTAAGATCTATATTTCTATTAAAAAATCTTTCTTGCTGCTCAAAATGGGTTTGTCCAATATTAAGTCCATCAAACCAAGCAACTTTTAATTTATTTGCCATATATTATTCCTATTTAATTCTTTTGATACCTTCTTTGGATATTTCAAATTTTAAATACTTATTCTTCCCAAACCCATTTGCATCTTCGGTCTTTGCCCATATTTTTGTTGTTTTTTTTGTATTATTTGCAAATAATACAAGAATGCCTACATAAGGAACCTCTTCTTCATCTACTTTAACCGCGATAATATTGTCTTTAGGTGCAATTTGCGTTTTAATAGAATCAAGTTTATCCTTGCCTAGTACCCCCTCTTCTCTAGTAGCCAAATCTATATCACTTGCTTCTTCAAATTTTTTAATATCCTTAAGTTGATATACAATAGCCGTAACAGGAACATCATCATGTCTATTATTAAGATTGGAATTCTCTACATTATTTATCTTAACACTAACAACACTTGAGCAAGCGCAAAAGAATAGTGGCAATAAAAAAAATAAACTTTTTTTACAAAACATGAAACTAAAGTATCCTTTCTATCTTAGAATATATAATTTATGATTAATTGAGTAAATTTTTTAAAAAATTAACATAATATTTTTTAAAATTTAATTATAATGAGGCAAATTTTTGGAGGAATTAAATGTATTTTTGTGATCAATTGAAAAATAATTTAGATGAACTACAAGAATTTCAGTTACTTGAAGATGAGATGTCAAAATATAAGACTTTAAACCATGAAAATATTTCTTGGGATAAAGTTTATCAATATTCTCAGTTTATATTATTAAATCATTCTTTAGATTTTAAAATTTGCAACTATTTTCTTTTATCGTGTTTTAATTTAAACAATGAAGAATGCTTTGAAAAGCTTTTGCTTCTTTTTCAACATTTAAAAAAACTTATAGATGAAAATAATGCTTATATATTAGCTCAAAAGCGAAAAATTCAAATTTTTATTCAAAATTTTATTCAAGAATACAATAAAACAAAAGTGCTTATATCATCTGAGATTGTTAATCAATTTATTACTTTATTTTCCGAATTTGAAAATTTGCTATCTTGCAATTTTGCAAAAATTGAAATTGCTCAAGTTGCACCACAACTTCCAAAATCTCCTGTAGCTCAAGTATCTGTAAACATTAGAAGCGATAATATTAACTCTTTAAACGAGAGAGAATATAAAAATTTTTATCAAAAACTTGCATTTGAGCTTTTGGAAGAGGATGAAAATAATCTCAATATCTACGCTTTATTCACCCAAGCAATGTGGGGGAAAATCAGGTGTTTGCCTGAATGTAATAATGAAAAAATTACTAAAATAAGAAAACCTGATGCAGATATAATTCGTATATTGCTTTCTGATAAAGAAAATGATATAGAACATATTAAATGTTTTATGCATGAACTTATTTTAAATCCTTTTTGGATAGAGGGTGTACAACTCTTTTGTGATTTTTTAGAAAAAAAGAAAAAAAATAAACAATTAGACATTCTTATAATATTAACAAGTGATTTTATTTCTAAATTTGATACTATTGAACTTCTCCGTTTTCAAAATGGTGATTTTATCTGCAAAGAAGAAGTTTATAAATATTTTGTTAAATCCAAAGAAAATAAAAAAAGTTTTTTTTCAAGTAAAAAAACTGACAAAGAACATACATTACAAGATTTTGAGCAAATGCTGATGAATATTGATAAAGAAAATTTTAATAATTCTATTATGAATAATATTAATTCCTTGCTAGATATGGTAAAAATTTTTGAATCAAAAGGAATGAAAAAGAACTCTAAAATTTTAAATATATACTTAGTAGAGTTAATGGAAAAAACTCTACTAAAAGATTATCTAGCCGAAGAATATGAAAACGCAAAAAATAAAATTAAATGATGCAAGATTAAATTTAGCAAATTTTAATATAATAATTAAGCTAAAATTTTTATTTTTAAGGATTTAAAATGTCAGATGGATCTCATGCTCCAAAGGAACGAATTAATATTACATATAAAGCTAAAACTAATGGACAAAATGAGGATGTGGAGCTGCCGTTAAAATTAATGGTAATGGCAAATTTAAAAGGAAAAAACGAAACCCCCTTAGAGGAAAGAGAAATTTTGCAAATTAACAAGATCAATTTTGATCAAGTTATGAGAAAACTCAATATAACAACGAGTTTTAGCGTAAAAAATACTCTTGGAACAGGAGCTGAAGAGCTTGATGTTAAGCTCAATATTGCTAGCATGAAGGATTTTTCTCCAGATAGCTTAGCTAAACAAATACCTGAGTTAAACAAATTATTGCAACTAAGAGAAGCTTTAATGGCTTTAAAAGGTCCTATGGGTAATATTCCTGATTTTAGAAAAGCTGTTTTAGAAGCGTTAAAAAATGAAAAAACTAAAGAAAAGTTACTTTTAGAAATTAAACAAGAAGAGCAAGGAAATTAAAATGGCAAATACCAAAGTAATTGATACGCCAATTATTGAACAAATTATGGAGAAAAGCAAATACTCTAAAACTGATGAAAGTTATAGTATTGCCAAAAGAGGTGTTGCTGAATTTATTTCAGAAATTGTAAAAAGTGATAATGCCGAAGAAAAAATCAATAAATTTGCACTTGATGAAATGATAGCCCATATTGACCATTTACTCTCAAAACAAATGGATGAAGTTTTACATAATGAAGAATTTCAAAAACTTGAATCTACTTGGCGTGGACTTAGATTTCTAGTTGAAAGAACTGATTTTAATGAAAATATAAAAATCGACCTATTTGATATAAGAAAAGAAGAAGCTTTAGAGGATTTTGAAAACAATCCAGATATAACACAAAGCGTTGTTTATAAAAATATATATTCTTCAGAATATGGACAATTTGGAGGAGAGCCTGTAGGAGCAATCATTGGAGATTATCAACTTGGATCAGCAAGTCCTGATATGACTTTTTTAAATAAAATGGCTAGTATTGCGGCTATGAGTCATTCTCCCTTTTTAACATCTTTTGGACCAAAATTTTTTGGGCTTGATGATTATTCTGAACTTGCAAATATTCAAGATTTGCAAGGTTTGCTAGAAGGTCCTCAATATACAAGGTGGAGAACTTTTAGAGAAAATGAAGACTCTAAATATACAGGCTTACTAGTGACAAGATTTTTAGCAAGAAGCCCTTATGATCCTGAAGAAAACCCTATTAAAAGCTTTAACTATAAAGAAAATGTTCATGCTTCGCATAATCATTTATTGTGGGCTAATTCTTCGTATACTTTTTGTACAAGATTGACAGAAAGCTTTGCTAAGTATAGATGGTGTGGAAATATTATAGGACCAAAAAGTGGAGGGACTGTTAAGGATCTGCCTACTTATCTTTATGAAAATTTTGGAACTATACAATCAAAAATACCTACAGAAGTTTTGATTACAGATAGGAGAGAGTATGAACTTGCAGAAGCAGGTTTTATAACTTTAACATTAAGAAGAGATAGTAATAATGCAGCATTTTTTTCAGCAAATTCTCCGTTAAAACCAAAATTATTTCAAAATACCCCAGAAGGTAAAGAAGCTGAAACAAATTACAGATTAGGAACTCAACTTCCATATATCTTTTTAATTTCAAGATTGGCGCACTATTTAAAGGTTTTACAACGAGAAGAAATAGGGAGCTGGAAAGAAAGAAGCGATATTGAAAATGGACTTAATGAATGGATTAGACAATATATTTCCGATCAAGAAAATCCACCTTCTGAAGTGAGAAGTCGTCGTCCATTTAGAGCAGCACAAGTGAAAGTTAGTGATATACCAGGAGAGCCAGGATGGTATAAAATAGGGCTAAGTGTCCGACCTCATTTTAAATATATGGGCGGTAATTTTGAACTTTCTTTAGTAGGAAAATTAGATAAAGAATAATAATGTCCTTGCTAGATAAACTGATCCATAATTTAGATGAGCAAAACATTCATATTCCATTCTATCAAAATGATTTTGAGGATGTAAAGAATAATATAAAAGTTTTGCTCAACTCTAAGATTAATGACTGTTATACCGCGAAAGATTTAGGGATGCCAAATATGACTGACATTAATCTTAGTTCTAGCGAATTATGCATATCAATGGCTAAGGAAATAAGAAAGTTAATTGATAGTTATGAAAAAAGAATACGAGTTGTTTCTATTACTTATGATAATAATTTAAGTCCTTGGCAACTTTCTTTTATTGTAAAATGTTTTTTTCAAGAGGATCGTTTTAAGGAATTTAGCATAGAAATTATTTTTAAAAATAATAGATATTGTGAGGTTAAATGAAAGATAATATCTTTTATTATCAAAAAGAGCTTGAATATCTATATGAAACTAGGGAACATTTTGTAAAAAATTATCCAAAACTAGCTCCATTTTTAGCTTACAATAGCAAAGATCCCGATGTAGAAAGAATTATTGAAAATTTAGCCATCCTAAGTTCTAAAATTCACCAAGAACTTGATGAAAATATCCCGCATATTGCAGAATCTTTAATCAATATAGTTTCTCCAAACTATACAAATCCCATACCCTCATTATGTATGCAAGAATTTAAACTTGAACAAAATAGCAAAGAAAATAAACTTACTATTCCAAAAGGAACCGTTGTTAAATCAAAACCTATAGATAAATGCATTTGTGAATTTAAAACTGTTTATGATGTCTATCTTTACCCTATTTCGATAAATGAGGTTTTTGCATCAAGTAAAAACCAAGACTATACTTTTAATTTAAAATTACAAATAGATAAAGCAGAAACAAAAATAAGTGATTTGGGCTTAGAAAAAATTAATTTATATTTAGGTAACGATACTTACATGTCTACTACTTTATTATTATATATACATTCTTATTTGAAAGAATTAAAAATTCAATGTTTGGAAACTGATGAAGAATTTTTTCTTAATACTTACAATATTGAAAAAATAGGATTAAATCCAGATGAAAGTAGTTTATCTTATAATGATTTAGGCTTTGAAGCTTTTTCTTTGTTAAGGGAATATTTTTTTATGCCCCATAAATTTAATTTTCTAAGAATTAATAACTTAGATATTTTAAATAATTGCCAAGGAAGAACAATTAATATTGAATTTAAATTCTCTAAACCATTTCCTGCAAATTGCATATTTAGAAAAGAATTGTTTTCTTTAAGTATGACGCCTATTATCAATATCTTTGCAAAAAGCGCAGAACCTCTTATAAATAATCATAAAAAAGATAGTTATCGAATTTTTGTTGATAGAAGCCAACCTAAAGCTTATGAGATTATACAAACATTGCAAGTTAAAGCACACAATAGCGAAGGGGGTAAAAGATTATTAAAAAACTATAAGAGTTTTGAACGTTTTGAATTTTTAAAAGATAATCAAAAAGACTTTTATAGCATAAATACTAAAAAGAATTCTAAAGGAGAAGTATTTAGCGAAATTTCCTTTTTCTCCTCTTATTTAATGGATGAAACTATAAGCATTGATCTTTTATGCTCCAATGGAGATCTGCCTTCAAGATTAAAAATAGGAGATATTAATAATTGTAATTTAAAAGGTGTTGATACTAAAAATATCGAAATTCCAAGTGAAGCGAGAAGATGCAGCGTTGATGGCAATTTATTGTGGAAACTTGTTTCTGTATTATCTTTTTCTTATCAAACCATATTAAGTAGAAAAGCTTTTTTTGGTGTATTAGAAAGCTATAGTTTTTTAGATAATCAGTTAAATTGGAAATCTTATGAACTTTTAAAAGAATCTATAGTTGATATTCAAAGCAAAAGCACTTATCTAATTGATGAAAATATTACAAAAAAAGGAACAGTGGCTATTTTTAGTATTAAGGATTCTAAGTTTTATACTTTAGGTGAAGTCTATTTACTAGGATTAGTTATATCCAAATTTTTAGCATCTTTTGCTAGCATTAATTCCTTTTGTGAATTAAAGATAAAATGTCTTGATTCAAAAGAAATTCTGCATTATCCTGCTTCTTTTGGAAAAAAAGCTTTAATATGAATGATCCAACTTCATATAGTTTTTTTAAACTTATAAGAAAGCTAGAAAAAAATTATGGGAAAAAAAATATATTTTTAAGAACCAATAAAAGTTTAAAGCATCCAAATAAAGATTTAGAAAAAATTATTTTTTCAGATCAATCATTTATAGAATTATTTGTAAATTTTATGGGCTTACATGGAGTTTCCTCACAACTTCCTTCATTTATGTTAGATAAATTATCCAGAAATGAAGATGGAGAACAAGGTTGGACTTTATTTTTTGATTTTTTTAATCACTATTTACTTTGGATATTTTTCGATGTTATTGGCTTAAAAAATTATCCAAGATCTTTTAATGATAATTTTAAAGACTCTATTTCTCAAATTTTATTTAATATATTAGGAATTAAAGAATACGATATTGCAAAAAAATATTTACCATTTGCACCTTTATTATTGAGCTTAAGACGTCCAAAAACATATATAGAAAGAGTTTTGCAAGTTAATTTTAAACTAAAAGACAAATTATCAATCATTGAAAATTTGCCTCACCAAATTTTAATCTCTGATACTCAAAGAAATAAACTGGGCGTAAAAAATCATGCCTTGGGGAGTAATTTCATACTAGGTGATAAATTTACCTCTTATCAAAATAAAATAGCAATTTATATAAAAGATATTTCATATCAAGAAGCGATTAAATTTATGCCCAATGGAACTAAACATGATGATTTAAAAAATAGCATAATGTTTTTAACAAATAATGAATTTTGTGTTGATTTATATCTTAAAATCAACTATTCTTCAGAAATGAAGTTTGTGTTAGGAGAAGAAAATACCGCCAAACTTGGCTGGGCAAAAATCTTAGGAAACACGCAAAAAAAATTCACCATAGTATATATGAAACTTTATGAATAAATATTCATAATCATAAAACACACTCAAATTTACCCCAACTATGCTACAATATTTACAAACAAATATAAATAAAAATTTAATCACACTTATAAGCTTTGTATTTGATAAATCTTATTACCACATTAAGGAGAAAAAATGGCCTCAAATTCCTTTATGAGTCTTAATATATCAAATTCTACTTCAAATCCCCTACCCTTTAAAATCACTAAAGCCATTATCAAAGAAAGTTTTGAAGAACTTTTTTCTATAGAATGTGAAGGTTTTTTTGAAAGTTTAGATGAAAGCTTATTTAATCTAAGTCAAGATTTTAATTTTCATCCTAATGTTTTAATCGATCAAGAAGCTATTTTAAGTATCCATAATCCTTATGAGAATAATACCTTAAACTTTGATAACAATGAAGTAAAAAACTATAAGGGAATTATCACTTATATAAAATATCTAGGCATTAATCATGAAAGTGCTTTAAATATTAATGATAGCGCTTCAAATACTAAGCAAATACAATACAAGCATTTTTTTTCTTTTAAGCTTCAATCAGTCTTGATAAGACTTTCTTTAAATAAAGCCAATCGTATTTATACTCATACTAATATTATAGAAGTGATTAAACAAACCCTTGGTTTTTATCAAGATATCTTACATAAAGAAATTGATTATTCTAATATACATTTTAATTATGAAGAACAAGAACTCATCTCTCAATACAATGAAAGTGATTTAGACTTTATTACAAGATTAAGCCATAATAATGGAATCTTTTTTTATGAAGATGAGAACACTATTTATTTTTGTGATGTATATAAAAATGTAAAAAATAAAGAAATTGAGTATAATCCTAATATTAATAATATTTTAAATCAAGCTTGTATTTCTTCTATTTATAAAGAGCAAAGCTTAAGAACTAATTCTTTTACGCATTCTAGTATTAATGCCAATACTCCTTTAAATCTTTTATCTTTACACTCTAGTAAAGTTCCTTATGAACAAGAACTTAATAACAAAGCTTATTATAATGAACATTTTTATGAGAGTGAATATTCTTTTACAAAAAGCATTGATTTAAAGACTAAGCCTTCTCTTAAAGAAAAAAGAGCCTTAGTATTAAATGAAAGCTTACTAGCAAAAAGTAATATTTATCATCTTAGCTTAGGAGATTTTATCACTTTAAATTATAAGGAGTTTAATCATCAAGAAGAAATAAAAAATCAAGATGAAGAAAAACAAGATAAAGCTTCTTTGTTTAAAGACTTTATTATTATTGCTAATACTCAAATCTTAATTGATGATGCCATCTTAGCTAATTCTATTAATACGAATGATCATTTAAATTTAAAAGATTTAAATTTAAGTAAATCTTATTCTAATACTTTAACTTTATTAAAAAAGAATATTATCTTTACTCCAAGTTTTAAAGCTAAACCTAAAGCTCCTAATAGCACTCAAGGTATTGTTATAGGAGAGAGTAAGGATATAGAAAGTGAGAGAAATACTATTTATACTGATGAGCATGGAAGGGTTAAGGTAAGGATTAATCTTTATGCCAATCAAGAAGAATTAGAT
>NZ_MJYF01000057.1:0-6569 GCF_001763175.1 Campylobacter sp. BCW_4332
AAACCACAAAATTACATCTTAATTTTAATAAAATAGAGAATCTAAGGAGATAACCCATGACATATATATTACTTCTTATTATAATTTCTACTATTCTTTCTTATCTTATATTAAAATTTATTTATAAAATCATCTTTAAATCTACAAAAAGCGTTTCAAAGTTTTTAGTCTTTCTTGGAAGTATAGGCTTAATTATCTTTTATTATACTCCTTATTCTTATTATTTAGAGCCTAGTTATTGGCAATTTAGGAATATGTGTAAGTTAAATGAACTTCCTAAAGTATAATAAGATTCTAGGGTATTTTGGATTAAGTTTGGATACATTAGATTGGGAGGAGCTGAATAGAAGAGCTTATAAAATAAGTAAAGAATAGCAATTCTATTTGCAAAATTTTAGAGAATATGCAACATATATAGGAGAAATAAAAAAGACTAGATATGATATAATGGCTATTCTGTATAGCAATAAAAAACTTATCTCTAAAGATAACATTACATCAATAATTTTACTTGATACTTGGAATACAAGACGTTACAATTTAGAGTAAGAATCTGTGGCTAGTTATAATATTGAGTGGATAGAGATAGAAGAATATTGCAGTTTGTACTTCAATACAAAGGAGCAAAAATGGACAATAAAGGATTAATCACTAAATTACGAGACAATGCAGAACTTCCTTGGGCAGCCTATGGATATTTTCATTTAGCTAATGAAAGTTATAAGCCAGAGGAAAATAGTAAGGATTGGAAAAGATTAAAATATTTTAGAGATATTAAAGAAGATACAACCCAATCTGTATTCCCCACCCTAATTGATATTCTCAACATAGAATACAAATATTTTAAAGATGAAAAAACAGGAAAGCTAAAAATGGCTTCTTTGATGATGAGTTATTTAGTGGCGACTTCTCCCCACTCCAAGCTAAACAATTCTTTTCTCGCTATGATTTATTAAAACATTGTCCTAATACAAATTCAGGCTTTTCTGCTACTTTGTTTGGAGAAAAAAGAAAACAAATTGATAGTAAAACAAAAGAAGAAGGCTATACCAGTGAATATGGCTATATCAATTATATTTTAGCCATTAGAGGAACAGAAATGAGTTCCTTTAAAGATTTGTTTGTAGCTGATGCTTCTTTAACCATAGGCTCTATACCTAAAGCCCAATATGATGATATGCTAAACTTTTATGAAACTTGTATTAAAGATTATCCACAAATCAAAGAAAAAGATTCTCTTACTATTACAGGACACTCTCTTGGAGGCTGTCTTGCACAACTCTTTGCTTTAAGTATCTGTGATGATAGGAATAGAAACAATATCAAAGCTTTATATACTTATAATGCACCTGGAGCTAGAAAGATAGCACCTCCTTATGATTATATAGTAAAACTCTTTATATTTCACAGTAAAGAACAACAAGAAAGATTTATAAAAGAAGAAATAGAAAATATAGCAAATAGAGCAAGAGATTTAGGCAAAGATAATATTTTCTTAGAAAGTAAGATACGAGAGATATTACACAAGATAATCCAAGAAAAACAAAGTCAATACTATGGGATAATAATGAGTCTTTCTACTCATACAACAATGATGACACTTGATATTAATGCCATTCCTATCTTAGCAGATATTGCACCATATTATAGACAACTTGCTTATAATTATTGGCAACATTTTAAAGAAGATAGGAGACACCTCAAAATTTTGAACTTAAAGGAGATGAAAGATATATATATATATATATATATATATAAACTCTCAATTCAAGATTCTATCTTTCATTGTGAATCAAGTAATAATGAATATAAAAATGAATGGTATATCGGCTCTCCTATATCAAAACTAGGGATTAAGCTAGGATTACATCAAGACAATCAATATAGCGATACAACACTGCTTCATACAATCAATACAAGCTCTGGAGTAACAGGGGAGCACTCCATTATCCCCCTTACCCAAACTCTCTATTTTTATTCCTATCTTTTAGAATTAGATGCTAACCATAACAAAGTCAAAGATAAAAGTTTTAGTGAATGTATAGAGTATCTTAATCATTTTATGAAAAATATTCAAATTTATACAGAAACTTTTGTGTTAAAAAATAATGCTATTAATAAAAATAGCTCTTTTGGGTTCAATAAAAACCATCCAGAAAAGATTAACCACTTTGAATATTTTCTTTCATTAATAGCCACCATAATGCAAGAAACAAATGGTATTTTAGAAGAGCTTGGAGATAATTATTATACAAGTTATAAAACTCCTATTATTAGTCAAACAAAAATCATAGATTTTATTTTAAAGGCACAAGAAAAAGAAAAATACATTTTAATTCTTGATAAAAATGATTTTAATAAATACAGAAAAGATTGTTCCTTTATTAATAATCAAGAAAATTTAGCTCATAAAATTGCCATTGGGGAATTTAGAATTTTTATTGTGGTTTATAAAGATATGAAATGTCTTGAAAATATTAATAATATAACAAAAATATATGGATATAATTCAAAAAGTTATAAAATAAAAGATCAAATTTGGGATGAGCAATATTTAGGTGGAGTTTGTAAAATATCACAAGCTTTGTATTTTAATGGAAAAGCTAAAATAGGTATTATTTAGGAAAATTATGATAGATAAAGACTTTTTATATTCTATTCATAAAGATAAAAAAAGTATTTATTTGTTTTGTGAAAATAAAAGCATCATTGATTGTCAAAGTATTTATGATGAACTTTATAAATTAGAAGCAACGACAGATTTTACTTTTGAAGAACTTCAAAACTATCAAGCTTATATCTTCCTAAACTCCACTCTCCTTACAGGATCAAATGAACTTCCTAATAATCCTTTTTACTTTGGAGAATTAGATCAAGATAATACTATAAAACAAGATACACCTAGTTATTATTTTTCTCCTAAAGATGAATTCAAATGCAAATCATAAAGGATAAAATAATATATGAAAACAAGCCAAATATATGAAACTTTATAAATATGCTAGAATGTGCTGGACTAGGTATTCTATAAATTTAAATGAGAACATGCTTAAGGAATTTCTAAAAAATATAAAAACAATAGGATGAAATAATGGATGAAGAACTTTTTTGGGAAAACATTGTTCCAGTAGGACATATTAATGAAGAAACTTTAAAGAGCCAAATTTATATTAATAATATAAATTTTAGCACTTTACCATATGATGAAACAGTTTTACCTACAGAATTAGAGTGTTGTTATAATGAATTTAAATATTATCAAAAAAGCAATAATGAAATAGCAACACTAGGTTGGGCTGTTAGTTATCAGCTTCAAGTATTGTGGCAAAATAGCCCTAAGATAGATACAATACAAAATTATCATCTCCCTGTAAAACAAAATAAGCCTAATAATCCCCAAGCAGAACAAAGACTAAAAGAAATACAAAATTTCTTACAAAGTAAAGGTATAGAACCCTTTATTTTACATTATACCCCTTATCCAAACAACACACAAACCCAAGAGATGAAAAGACTAAGGCAAAATTCAGAGCGTTTTTCGCGCCATGTAGATAATAAAACAAATGAAGCAAGAGAAGAAAGGCGTTCTATTAAATTTTACACTACGCTAGATTGGGATAAGTTTTATTCTCATTTTCCTATAATAAAAAGACTAAGTAAAAAATTTCATACAAAAGAAGACATATACACTCAAAATTTTACAAAGCAAATAGAAATAATCTTACAAAAAACTCATAATATTTTGATATTAAAAAATTTGCCTCAAGGAGAATATAAATTTGATTTTGCTATCGATATAAAAGAAAATCGAAGCAATAAAAATGAAGAATCTTATATCATCATTAAAGAAAATGATGAAATTTCAAAAGATTATAAACGCATTTTAGACTGTAAGCCCTATGAGCTTGATACTTTAAATTGTCAATATATAGGTGTGGGTGATGATGAGTTTTTCAGACAAATTTGGCAAAATTTAGGTATAAATATTGCAGAGAAATTTAAGGTAGATTTTTCTTATGCTAGACTTGATAAATTTATTTTTGCGACATCGCCATTTGGACTTACTTATAATACATATGAGACTTTAGAGCAAACTTATGATGAACTCATGCAAGATCTATCTCTTTATGCTTGTAGTGGTAAATTTTCTTTTAATTTTGCTCCTTCGAAATTAAGTATTAAAAAAGAAATTCAAGGAGATAGAGAAAAGGTATCATACCGCGTTGATGAAATGCTTGTTTATGTTTATGATAGCTTTGATTTTTTAGATCAAGGACATGAATTTGATGATAAGGGAAATTTTATCAAGCTAGGACAACCTGTTGGAGCTTGGGATTTTAATGAAAAGAGTTTTAGTATTTGGGGTTCTACAAGACAAATGGGAACTTATGATAAAAATAAAATTATTAAAACTGTTGTGGAAATTGTGGATAAAAAAATAACCTTTGAAGATATTCTCCGATCTCCAAAAACCAAACAATACTATCTTTACAATCAAGATTATCAAGACTATCAAAAATTCACTCCTTATGGTTTGGATTTTAAACTTTATAGTAAGGATTTTATCACTAAACTTGATTTTAAAGATAAAGCTTATAATGTGCTTTGTGATACAGGAGTTTAAATGGGAGATAGTATTGCACTTTCTATTGGCTGGGGTTTGATTTTGTTTATTGCTAGTTTTGCTACTGTAAGAATTTATCTTATAACTTTAAGTATTCTTATTGCCTTTTCTATTTTAAATTATTGGATTAAAATTAACATAAAAGAATTTGTAAAATCTTATTTTTTAATATCTTTTATTATCTTTTTTATGGCTATTGTTATCATATTTTATCTTACTTATGATCTTAAAACCTCTAGATCGCTTGTATTGCTTGGTCCTCCAGAAATTGAAAAATTATCACCACAAGAGTATAAAGCGTATAATTATTTTGGATTTTTAAGTGGTATCACCATTGTCTTTTTAGCGATCACTTTTTTTATACTTCCTTGTTTATTACAAGCTTATTTATTTAAATGCCATAGTACAGGAGAAAAATGCAAAAAATTAAGTTGGTTTATAGGGTTTGTGTGTAATGTTCCTATATTGATCTCAAGTGTTTATGTGATATATGAAAATCTTTAAAGACTATCAAAAATTCACTCCTTATGGTTTGGATTTTAAACTTTATAGTAAAGATTTTATCGCTAAGCTTGATTTTAAAGATAAAGCTTATAATGTACTTTATAATACAGGAGTTTAAATGGGAGAAGATATTATACTTTCTATTTTTTGGGGTTTGATAGGATTTATTTTTAGGCTTGTTACTATTGATACAATACTTTATATTAAAGCCTTAAGCGTTCTTATTGCCTTTTCTATTATAAATTATTGGATTAAAATTAACATAAAAGAATTTGTAAAATCTTATTTTTCAATATATTTTATTATCTTTTTTACAGCTATTATTATCATATTTTATCTTAGCTATGATCTTGAAACTTCTAGAGGATATGTAATGCTCGGTCCTCCAGAAGTTGAAGAATTATCACCACAAGAATATATAGTATATAAGTGTTCTAAATTTTTAATCTTTATAAATTTTATTTTTTTTACAATCACATTTATTATACTTCCTTGTTTATTACAAGCTTATTTATTTAAATGCCATAGTACAGGAGAAAAACACAAAAAATTAAGTTGGCTTATAGGGTTTTTATGCAATATTATTATATTAATTGTAAGTGCATATTTGATGTATATATTTTAAAGACTATCAAAAATTTAATATATTTGATATAATATTCATTTATCTTGAATATTTAGAAAAAAAATGGATAGAGAATTATTTATAACAAGGCTTGCTTTTATAAACAATGATGAAATAGACACAATAGATAAAAATTCATCCATAGCATATTTAAAAGCCTTATATCAATGTGAAAATTCCATAGCTATAAATTATAATCAAGAAGATCTTTTCACCCAAACCACTGCTATAAACAATTTAGGCTATAATTCTACTTTCACAAAAATCTTCATCCTAGATAAAGAAAAGCTCAATGATACCTATCTTGATGCTAGAAAAAGGCTTTATAAATCTATCAATACTTTAAAAGAAAAAAGAAATGAAAAAATAAAAGATATCCAAGACTATTTAAATAAAGAAATTTCCTTACAAGATAATCTAAATAATCAAAGCTTTAATACTAAGGAAAATGATGTTAATTTAATTTTAAACGAAGTATTTAACATAGAGCAATTTTATGATAAAAATACCAATACCATAGTATTAAAGACAAATAATATAAAAATCATATTCTTAGATAAAGTAAATTTACAAGATTTGCAAGATAATTCTAACAATACTTCTTTCATCTCTATGTCAAATTTGATCCATATTTATGATAATCATTGTGATATTTTTGCAAAAGATAGAAGTGTTTTGGATATAAAGGACATAGAAGAAAAATATCAAATAGATTTTAAAAGTTTAGATATAAAAATCTTTTTAAACTCCACCCTCCTTACAGGATCAAATGAACTTCCTAATAATCCTTTTTACTTTGGAGAATTAGATCAAGAT
>NZ_MJYF01000058.1:0-4925 GCF_001763175.1 Campylobacter sp. BCW_4332
AAACCACAAAATTACATCTTAATTTTAATAAAATAGAGAATCTAAGGAGATAACCCATGACATATATATTACTTCTTATTATAATTTCTACTATTCTTTCTTATCTTATATTAAAATTTATTTATAAAATCATCTTTAAATCTACAAAAAGCGTTTCAAAGTTTTTAGTCTTTCTTGGAAGTATAGGCTTAATTATCTTTTATTATACTCCTTATTCTTATTATTTAGAGCCTAGTTATTGGCAATTTAGGAATATGTGTAAGTTAAATGAACTTCCTAAAGTATAATAAGATTCTAGGGTAT
Source organism: Campylobacter sp. BCW_4332 (assembly GCF_001763175.1). Lineage (NCBI taxonomy): Bacteria > Pseudomonadati > Campylobacterota > Epsilonproteobacteria > Campylobacterales > Campylobacteraceae > Campylobacter > Campylobacter sp. BCW_4332. The sequence goes on from NZ_MJYF01000058.1 coordinate 304, forward strand.
TTTGATAAAAAGTTAGGCGGCATAGATGATTTTCGACATGTAAAAAAATATAGTAGGATAGAAATGTGGCTTTATATATTACGATGATACTTCAAAACTCCTTCAAATTTTCAAGAAAAGATAGAGATGGATAATATTGTACTAAAAACAAAAAATATGCAAATGTCTTTACACAAGATTGTTGATATGCATATAAGTCCATATTGGAATACTAGAAGGTATGTGTTAGAAGGCAATGAGGGTAATATGAATTTTGAGTTTATAGAGGATGGGCTCGCTTGTGGTAATCTTTATCAATAATAATATAAGGAATAAATCAACAATTTAAAAGATTATACAGAATTTGTGTAAGCTAGTTATTTTAATTTTGTTTATACTGAAGGACAAAAAGCTTTAGGATTTAAAATATCTAAAACTAGATTTTTTAAAGATAAGAGTGAATTAGAAAAATTGGACTATTTTAAAGCATTACATGATGAATATAATGGATATTTGGTTATAGATGATTCTTTATTTTTTATGTGAAACTAAATGGAGATTTTAGAGAATTACAAGCTAGAAATTTTTCTCAAAGATATGAGATTAAATTTCATCAGCCCAACACTACAAATTGTCTTATGAAAAAACAGAGAAAATTAAGAGGAGTTAATAAATGCTAGAATTCTTTGTTAATCTTTTAATATTTATTCTTATATTTTTCTTTTTTGTTTTTATATTTTCTATTATTTTATATTTTATCTTTAAAATTTTTTATAAATTAAAAAATAAAACAAAAACTATAAATTTTAAAACAATATTTAAAAAACTTACTTTATTTCTTTTGCCTGTATATCTTTTATTATTCTTAACAGGAGGCTGTTCTTATAAATATATGGATCCGCAGTATTATAAGTTTAAGAGCTTGTGTTATTTTAATTTGGGAAAAGTGTTGATTGAGGATGAATCTATAAAGAATAAAACAAATATAATAGTGACACCTAAAAGTAAGCAAATAAAAGATAGAATAGTGGAAACTAGATTTGAAAGAAAAAATGAAAACCAAGTAGTGTATTATCGTGTTAATACATATTTTTATGATAATTATGGTATATTCTTGAAAGGCGATGAGGGTGCTGGATTATATTTTAGATATATGGAAGTATTAAGTTGTAAGAATATTGACAAAAAATTTAAGAAAGATGACTGGCAAGTTGAAACTTTGGAATAACAAATGAGCAAAAACATTAAAACACAAGAAGCTAAATTAGACTTAATCACTAAATTTTTAGACTATGCTGATATAGCAGATGCTAGTTATGCTATGTTGCAATATGTTTGGGAAAATATAGAGCAAGATGAAAAGAATAATATTTATAAAGCAGATAAACTTACTTTTGGTGATAAATTAAAGCAAGATATTGTTATGAAAAATAGTAAAGGGGAAGATATTGTAAAACCTAAAAATACAAACACAGCTTATGCTTGTGCTATACAAGCTCGTTTTGAACAAAATAAAATAGTTAAAATAGAACCTAAATATTGTATTTCTCTTATAAATACTTGTTTTGATAGTAAAGAAATAACATTGGATAATGATATTAGTAGGGTGGGGTTAAATGATACACTTAGTAAAAGAATCATTGATTTTATAAATAGATTTAAACTTTTAAAACATTAGTCTAACACTTTAAGTGGCTTTAGTGCTATTTTGTTTGAAGATACTAAAGATAATAATCAAAGTAATATAGGATAAAAATATATGAAAAACAAGCTCTATCATTATTTTAACAATAAAGAAAATTCAAATGATTTAAAAAAACAATTCTTTAAAAATATAAAACAAGCTTTATTTTATCTTTTTCTTGTCATCTTAACTTTTTATAATATTACTTATTTAACTCTTTTAACCTTTTTCCCTTTTCCTTTCTTTGGATGGATTAGCTTGTTTATACTTTCTACTATATGGGCATATTTATTTTTAAAGCTTGTCTTTTATCTTGTCTTTAAAATTTTTAATATTGATAAAAAAATTAAAAAGTTTTATTTATTTTTACCTTATCCATTATTCATGCTTCTTTGGTTTGGATACTCTTTTGTACCTCTTGAATGGCAAAGTAGTTTTAAAGAATTTGAGAGTTTGTGTGAGAAGGCTGATTCTAAGGCGGTTATTTATGATGCAAAAAATATTATAAGTCTTTGGGATAATTATAAAAAAATAAACAAGGATATTTTATTCAACATAACAGAGCAATATGTAGATTTTAGAATAAAAAAAATTATTATTTTATGGTACTATAAGGACGGCAAAAATACAATACAAGAATATAAAATAGACAATACATACTCTTGGCTTGACATAGGTATGTTTGCTAAATACAAAAGAAAAATGATATGCTATGATATTCAAAAATATAAAGAATTACAAGAAAAAAGAGGCTACTAATGTATGAAAAACAAGCCAAATATATGAAACTTTATAAATATGCTAGAATGTGCTGGGCTAGTTATTCTACAGGTTTAAATGAGGGTATGTTTGGAAAAGAAGATAAAAAATGGGGGTTGAAAAATCAAACACAATATTATACAAAACAGGATATAGAAATGTTAAAAGAAAATAACATTAATTCTCCCACATACTTCCAAGCCATAACCCAAAGTTCTATGCTTGTGTTAGATACTTATAATATTAGTTTTGACGAAGATAATGCTAATGAATTTATAAATCGCTATGAAGTATTAGCCTTTATTCAAGATGATGATACAAGCTTTTCTGCTACGCTTTTTAAAGATACTAAAGATAATGAATTAATTCTTGCATTTAGAGGTATAGATATTTTTCAATTTAGTTTTTCTTTTTGGGATAGTATAAAAGCCGGTGCACAAATTTTCAGATCTCAAGTTCCTCTGGAATATTATTTGCAATTATTAAAATTTTACGATGATAAAGTCAGGCATTTTTTAGGTAATGATAAACTTATTGTTACTGGACATTGTTTTGGTGGATATTTGGCACAGCTTTTTGTTTTGTCTTTTCCACAAAGTGTTAAAGCTTTATACACCTATAATGCCATGGGAGTATATGAAAATGAATATACAAAATATACAAATTATATAGGAAATAAATTTGATGATGGAATTGAAATTTTGGGATACAATTTTAATATCTTTGATGCTAATCTAAAAAATATTAAGCTGATTCCAATAACACAAGAGCTTAAAAATAATATTATTTTAAAAGATAATTCTATAGCTTTTAAGGAAGATACTCCTTATGAGGTTAAAGAATTGTTTCCCAACAATATAAAGAGTCAAAAAAATACAACTCAGCTTTATTTACAAATACAAAACGCTCCTTTGGATTTTAGTGTGATATTCAAAGAATTAGATTATAATAGCGTTTATACACTAACTCCAATCCAAGCGCGAGGATTTAAAAACTTAATAGAAAATTTATTAAAAGGGAATGAAGAATTTTCAAAGCTGCTAAATGCAGAAATTTACAAAATATACACCATTGATTTAGATGACTCTGAAGAAATATTTCAAAAGTTTGGAACGCATATAAAGCCTAATGAAATTATAGCTTTGAAATTAGATTATTTTAAGTTGCAACTTAATTTTAAATTTGATGGTTCAAAAAAATCTGCAGAAAGTGTTTTTGGTTTTGCTAAAAAAGCCACTATTTTAAAATGGATTCTTGTTTTAATTTCTATAGAAGATATATGTGAAGAATTGTTAAAACAATCTAGAATTAAAGATGATGAGCCGTCATTACATTTTTTTTATGGATGGGAAGAATTTTTTAGAGATTTTCAGGGATATTAATGTTAAATACTTTTCTTTATGAACTAAACTATCATCATACGAAAAAAACAAAAAGTCTTGTTAGTGCTATTTTTAATCTAATGCAAAAAGATAAGAATTTTTATATAAAACATTTAGATTTAAAAGATATAGATGAGATTAATATCGAATCTGATATTTCACTTTTAAGAGCTCTTTATGTTTGCAAAGAATATGTATTTTATAAAGAAAATAATGAAACTTTTTTAAATAGCAGTGTTATAGGCTATAATTCTACTTTCACAAAAATCTTCATCCTAGATAAAGAAAAGCTCAATGATACCTATCTTGATGCTAGAAAAAGGCTTTATAAATCTATCAATACTTTAAAAGAAAAAAGAAATGAAAAAATAAAAGATATCCAAGACTATTTAAATAAAGAAATTTCCTTACAAGATAATCTAAATAATCAAAGCTTTAATACTAAGGAAAATGATGTTAATTTAATTTTAAACGAAGTATTTAACATAGAGCAATTTTATGATAAAAATACCAATACCATAGTATTAAAGACAAATAATATAAAAATCATATTCTTAGATAAAGTAAATTTACAAGATTTGCAAGATAATTCTAACAATACTTCTTTCATCTCTATGTCAAATTTGATCCATATTTATGATAATCATTGTGATATTTTTGCAAAAGATAGAAGTGTTTTGGATATAAAGGACATAGAAGAAAAATATCAAATAGATTTTAAAAGTTTAGATATAAAAATCTTTTTAAACTCCACCCTCCTTACAGGATCAAATGAACTTCCTAATAATCCTTTTTACTTTGGAGAATTAGATCAAGAT
>NZ_MJYF01000059.1:0-3121 GCF_001763175.1 Campylobacter sp. BCW_4332
TTGATTTTGCACCGAACCAATGTCTGCTCTGATTTGATCAAGATTTGTTATAGCAGTTTCTGCTATATCCATCACAGCCATAGCGCCTTTAAGTGTAGTTACACCTGCAGTTTCTTCCTTAACTCCAAAAGCAGTTGTTTTCATAGTTGCGAATTGAGAAAGATTTGATCCTGATGAAAAACCTGAACCTGCAGATACATTATAAACTGCTGAAAGTTGAGAAGCAGCTGAAATAGCTATCGCGGATCCGGCTATACTTGCAGAATAATTTTTCCCACTACCTACAGAATAACCTGAACCTGACGAAAATCCACTACCAGCACTACTCATATAAGCAGAAACAGAAGAATATCCTGCTAAAATATTTTGTTTATTTGCAGAACCAAAACCCATAGCATCAGCGACATTAGCATCAATTTGACCTTTTGACTCTCTTAGAGAAACAGAAGCTTGAGATACGAATTGACTTGCACCAAAACCAGCAAAACTAAGTCCTGAACCACTGATTAAAATATCTTTACCATCATTTTTTACCAAAGATAAACGACCATAGTTTTCTTTCATATCGGCATTGATAAAAGCACCACCACCTATACTTCCTTCGATTTTAATTCCTCTACCTTCTCTTGAAGTGAGCAAAAGTTTACCATTTTCATCTATAGAGGCTTCTACTCCTGTAGTATCTTTTACAGAGTTGATTGCAGAAACTAAAGCACCATTGCTATCACCATCTTTGTATTCTATCTGACCGATTTTTACCCCATTAATAGTAAAATCCTCTCCAGTACTTCCCGCTTTAACCGCAGCCATACCTCGAGTCTCTACTGTAAAAGTAGCCCTAACACCTGTTTTATCGGCATTTTTATTTATTTCATCAGCTAAAGCCCCAAGTCCTGTTCCAACTGAGGTTGAAATCACAACTTTTTGAAATTTAAAATCATCTATGCCGTTATAGTTTTTCAAAGTAAATTGCACTTCACCACTTTGAGAAATTCTTCCTCCGGTTTCAAAGCGTGTTAAACCGATTTTAGAAGATTGAGTTGCTCCTATGGTAGCCTTTACAGTTTGATTTGAACTTGCACCGATTTGAAATTCTTGATTGATAAAATTACCACTTAAAAGTTGTTTACCATTAAATGAAGTAGTATTAGCGATATTATCAAGTTCTTCCATCAAGCGGTTAATATCTGCTTGAAGCATAGTTCTTGTTTTTAAGCTTTGTCCATCTTGAGCTGCTTGAGTTGCTTTAGTCTTGATTGTATCTAAGATCTTAAGTTGCTCATCCATAGCTTTATCTGCAGTCTGTAAGATACCTATGGCATCGTTACCATTGTTTATAGCTTGACCTAAAGTAGCTGCTTGTGAACGCAAAGAGTCTGCTATCGCCATCCCTGAAGCATCATCTGCGGCTGAGTTGATTCTAAGACCTGAACTAAGTCTGCTTAAAGACTTGTCAAGTTCGTTAGAATTAACAACGGAATTTGCATGTGCATTTAATGCACCGATGTTGGTGTTTATCCTAAAACCCATTTTAAATCCTTTCAAAATATTGCATCGAAAAGATTAAAGCAAGAAGTGTTCCAATTTTTAGTTAATCAAAAATTTAAAGCTTAAAAAATAAAAAAGCCTAGTATTTAAACTAGGCTTGGATTTGTATATATTGCAGCAATTCTATTTAATTTTACTATTGAAGCAATCTTAAAACATTTTGTTGTGTTGAATTTGCTTGAGCCATAGCATACGAACCACTCTGAGCTAAGATATTTGCTTTAGAGTAGTTTGCACTCTCGCTAGCAAAGTCTACATCTCTGATTTGAGATTCTGCTGATTTGACATTGACTTGAGTTACAGTGATGTTATTTATAGTTGATGTGATTTGATTTTGCACCGAACCAATGTCTGCTCTGATTTGATCAAGATTTGTTATAGCAGTTTCTGCTATATCCATCACAGCCATAGCGCCTTTAAGTGTAGTTACACCTGCAGTTTCTTCCTTAACTCCAAAAGCAGTTGTTTTCATAGTTGCGAATTGAGAAAGATTTGATCCTGATGAAAAACCTGAACCTGCAGATACATTATAAACTGCTGAAAGTTGAGAAGCAGCTGAAATAGCTATCGCGGATCCGGCTATACTTGCAGAATAATTTTTCCCACTACCTACAGAATAACCTGAACCTGACGAAAATCCACTACCAGCACTACTCATATAAGCAGAAACAGAAGAATATCCTGCTAAAATATTTTGTTTATTTGCAGAACCAAAACCCATAGCATCAGCGACATTAGCATCAATTTGACCTTTTGACTCTCTTAGAGAAACAGAAGCTTGAGATACGAATTGACTTGCACCAAAACCAGCAAAACTAAGTCCTGAACCACTGATTAAAATATCTTTACCATCATTTTTTACCAAAGATAAACGACCATAGTTTTCTTTCATATCGGCATTGATAAAAGCACCACCACCTATACTTCCTTCGATTTTAATTCCTCTACCTTCTCTTGAAGTGAGCAAAAGTTTACCATTTTCATCTATAGAGGCTTCTACTCCTGTAGTATCTTTTACAGAGTTGATTGCAGAAACTAAAGCACCATTGCTATCACCATCTTTGTATTCTATCTGACCGATTTTTACCCCATTAATAGTAAAATCCTCTCCAGTACTTCCCGCTTTAACCGCAGCCATACCTCGAGTCTCTACTGTAAAAGTAGCCCTAACACCTGTTTTATCGGCATTTTTATTTATTTCATCAGCTAAAGCCCCAAGTCCTGTTCCAACTGAGGTTGAAATCACAACTTTTTGAAATTTAAAATCATCTATGCCGTTATAGTTTTTCAAAGTAAATTGCACTTCACCACTTTGAGAAATTCTTCCTCCGGTTTCAAAGCGTGTTAAACCGATTTTAGAAGATTGAGTTGCTCCTATGGTAGCCTTTACAGTTTGATTTGAACTTGCACCGATTTGAAATTCTTGATTGATAAAATTACCACTTAAAAGTTGTTTACCATTAAATGAAGTAGTATTAGCGATATTATCAAGTTCTTCCATCAAGCGGTTAATATCTGCTTGAAGCATAGTTCTTGTTTTTAAGCTTTGTCCATCTTGAGCTGCTTGAGTTGC
>NZ_MJYF01000060.1:0-2456 GCF_001763175.1 Campylobacter sp. BCW_4332
TTGATTTTGCACCGAACCAATGTCTGCTCTGATTTGATCAAGATTTGTTATAGCAGTTTCTGCTATATCCATCACAGCCATAGCGCCTTTAAGTGTAGTTACACCTGCAGTTTCTTCCTTAACTCCAAAAGCAGTTGTTTTCATAGTTGCGAATTGAGAAAGATTTGATCCTGATGAAAAACCTGAACCTGCAGATACATTATAAACTGCTGAAAGTTGAGAAGCAGCTGAAATAGCTATCGCGGATCCGGCTATACTTGCAGAATAATTTTTCCCACTACCTACAGAATAACCTGAACCTGACGAAAATCCACTACCAGCACTACTCATATAAGCAGAAACAGAAGAATATCCTGCTAAAATATTTTGTTTATTTGCAGAACCAAAACCCATAGCATCAGCGACATTAGCATCAATTTGACCTTTTGACTCTCTTAGAGAAACAGAAGCTTGAGATACGAATTGACTTGCACCAAAACCAGCAAAACTAAGTCCTGAACCACTGATTAAAATATCTTTACCATCATTTTTTACCAAAGATAAACGACCATAGTTTTCTTTCATATCGGCATTGATAAAAGCACCACCACCTATACTTCCTTCGATTTTAATTCCTCTACCTTCTCTTGAAGTGAGCAAAAGTTTACCATTTTCATCTATAGAGGCTTCTACTCCTGTAGTATCTTTTACAGAGTTGATTGCAGAAACTAAAGCACCATTGCTATCACCATCTTTGTATTCTATCTGACCGATTTTTACCCCATTAATAGTAAAATCCTCTCCAGTACTTCCCGCTTTAACCGCAGCCATACCTCGAGTCTCTACTGTAAAAGTAGCCCTAACACCTGTTTTATCGGCATTTTTATTTATTTCATCAGCTAAAGCCCCAAGTCCTGTTCCAACTGAGGTTGAAATCACAACTTTTTGAAATTTAAAATCATCTATGCCGTTATAGTTTTTCAAAGTAAATTGCACTTCACCACTTTGAGAAATTCTTCCTCCGGTTTCAAAGCGTGTTAAACCGATTTTAGAAGATTGAGTTGCTCCTATGGTAGCCTTTACAGTTTGATTTGAACTTGCACCGATTTGAAATTCTTGATTGATAAAATTACCACTTAAAAGTTGTTTACCATTAAATGAAGTAGTATTAGCGATATTATCAAGTTCTTCCATCAAGCGGTTAATATCTGCTTGAAGCATAGTTCTTGTTTTTAAGCTTTGTCCATCTTGAGCTGCTTGAGTTGCCTTAGTTTTAATAGTATCTAAGATTTTAAGTTGCTCATCCATAGCCTTATCTGCAGTTTGTAAGATACCTAAAGCATCGTTACCATTTGATATAGCTTGACCTAAAGTATTAGCTTGAGATCTTAGACTATCTGCTATCGCCATACCAGAAGCATCATCTGCGGCTGAGTTGATTCTAAGACCTGAACTAAGTCTTGCAAGTGATTGATCTAATGCTTTGCTGTTTAGATCAGAGTTTGCTTTTGCATTTAATGCTGCAACGTTTGTGTTAATACGAAATCCCATTTTAAATCCTTTTAAAAAAATTCAAGCTCATCCATGAACTTGTTACATGCTATATCGTGCAATCAAAAAAATATTTTATACTTTGGTGTTAAATTTTATACTTTTAATAAAGATTTATATTTTTGCTCTAGTTTTTCTATAAAATAAAGCAACCATTCATCATAAGCTTTGATATAAGCACTGATAAAACTAACTTTATCTTGAATATGAAGCCTAAGTACATCAGCGATAAATTTTCCACGATAAGCAAAGGCTCCTCTTAAAACTTCATCTTGTATAAACTCATCTTCATCTAAAGAGTGATTGAAATTTTCTATATTTTGATAAACTTTTTCTAAAAATTCCAAAGGTAAAATAAAATCTTTACTGAGTATATTTTCTAAAATTTGTTTTAAAGCTAAAGCATCATTTAAAAATCTTTTAGCATTATCTTGATCTTTTTGTATTTTTTCTTTGAATTTAACTAGGAGTTTGTCACTTCTATTTTTAGTTAAACTTTTTGGAAGTTCAAATTTAGGTTTTTCTTTTGTAAGGAATTTTTCACAACATTCTTTAAAGGAAAGTTCTTCTGTAAAATTAATCCTTGCTCCACCTTCAGTGGCATTGTAAAATTTAGTTTCTTTACTGTTGCAAGCAAAAAGATATTCAAGTTTTATGCGATAATCATTCCAAGTTATATGAGTTAAAACTTCACCTTTACCTGCATAGGCGGGGACTTTAAGTTTGTCTATATTTTCTTCACCGCTAAATTTCTCCCCAAAATCAAAACCTTTTGAGTGTGAATTTCCTTTTTCATCAAAAGCTAAATCTTGCCCTATCATGATAATATTTTTAAATCCTAAAGCCAAAGCTAAAGTATAAGAAAAATGACTCACATGAGTACCTGTATCAATATAGCCAAAGTCATTAAGATTGAAGCGTTGGTA
>NZ_MJYF01000061.1:0-87760 GCF_001763175.1 Campylobacter sp. BCW_4332
GGGGGGGGGTATATCAAATTTATATTCAAAGATGTTCCTAGGTTGAAGAGGGAGTTTAGGAAGAAGGGATGAAATAAAAATTTCAAATCTTCGCAAAACATTAAGAAATCGTAATAATAGATTTCTTAATGTAAAATTTGTTAAAATGTTTATAAATCAAGATGATATCTTAACAAAGGGAGATAATTATGACTAGCGAATTAAAAAGAAATATAACTTCATTTACAGGAATTGTTGGGAGTGAAAAAATAAATGATCTTTGTAAAATTAAAAATGAAAGGAAATGGAACGATTATAGAGAAAGATATGAGAAACTTTCCAGATTAGAGATAATTCAAAATTTTCCTATTCAGATTGATTTTGAACTTAATGCTACTTGTAATCTTAGATGTCCAATGTGCCCATTATCTGTCGAGTTAAATAGTGAAAAAAAACAATATAAATTTCCGTTTGAATTATTTTGTAAAATTATTGACGAAGGAGTAAAATACGGACTAGAGGCTGTAAGATTAAACTATTTAAACGAGCCACTTTTAAGAGATGATTTGGAGGATTTTATTTTTTATGCAAAAAACAAAGGTGTTCAAGATATTTATTTTTCAACAAATGGTATGCTTCTTAACAAGGAAAGAATAAAGTCTCTTATAGCAGTGGGTCTAGATAGAATTCAAATTTCTATTGATGCAAACTCTGAAAAACTTTACAAAAAAATTAGACCTGGTGGAAATTATAATCAAGTTCTTTCTAATATTTTAACTTTAGTGGAGTTAAAAAAAGAGATGAAAAGTTTAACTCCTCTAGTAAGGGTAAACTTTGTTCGTACAGAAATTAATGAACATGAATTAGATAATTTTATTGATTTTTGGAAAAATAAAGTAGATATGATAGGTGTTCAAGAAATGGTTAAGCCGCCAAAAAGTACACAAGAATTATTTAGTAGGACAACTGAAAGAAAAAAGAAATTTCAATGTTCTCAGCCATATAAATTATTAGTATTTACAGCAGAAGGGAAAGTTCTCCCTTGTTGTAATTTTTATGGTGAAGAGATGCCATTGGGGAATATTTATGATTTTTTAAGAGAAAATCAGATAGAAGATGGGAATATCTTAAAATATTTTTGGAGTCATGCTAAAATAAAACAATTAAGAGAATTGCATAAAAAATGCGATTATGCCAAGAATCCTATTTGTAAAAAATGCATAGAAGGTGCATTATATGAATAGTATAAAATATATTTCGCGAAAAAAATGTGTTATTAGCAATACAGAATTAGAGTTTTTATCTAAAGATACATTTCCTTTATTTTGCGGCTGTGTTGAAACTGATTTGAAAGATGATTTGATTTGTGAACAAGAATGGGCTATTTCAAAATATGGCGTAATTCAACTTAAAAATCTTATTCCACTAGAATTATTGTATAAAAATGGACATAATTCTGGAACGATTGGAGAACTTTGGGAAGAACATCATAAAAAATTCGCAGATTTTATTGTAGAAAATAATCCTAAAAGTATTTTAGAAATAGGCGGAGGACATGGAAAGCTTTCACAGAATTGCTTAAATTTATTGGATTTAAATTGGACTATAGTTGAACCAAATTCTAAAAATAAATATGAAAATGTTGACTATATAGATGGATTTTTTTGTAAGGAAATTTTTAATAATAAAAAATTTGATACTATTGTTCATAGTCATACCTTTGAACATATTTATGATCCATGTAAATTTTTAGAAGAAATTTCTTTTATTTTAGCAAATGGTGATAAAATGATATTTTCTTTACCAAATATGCAAAAATGGCTTAGAAATAAATTTTCCAATTGTTTTAATTTTGAGCATACTATACTTCTAAGTGAATGTGTTTTAGAATTTTTGTTGCATAAATACAAATTTAAAATTCTTGATAAAAAATATTTTAAGGAACATAGTATTTTTTATTGTATTTGTAAAGATGAAAGTATTAATAATGAGAAAGCAACTTTGAAAAATCAGTACGAAGAAAATAAAAAATTATTTTTGGATATGAAAGAATATTATCGAGAAAAAATTGTTGAGTTAAATAAAGTTCTAGAAAATACTACTAAAAAAGTCTATCTTTTTGGGGCGCATTTATTCTCCCAGTACCTAATTTTTAAAGGGTTAAAAACCAATAAAATTGTGAATATTTTAGACAATGACTTAAATAAACAAGGAAAAAGACTATATGGTACTAGCTTTATGGTTGAATGTCCAAAAAATTTAAAACATAATGATAATTGTTTAGTTATTTTAAATGCTGGTATTTATAATGATGAGATAGAAAAGGATATTATAAGAAACATTAATAGTAATGTAGAGATTATAAAATGTTAAATATAAATAATGTGGACAGTTTAGTTAAAAAAGCTATAGATAATTGGAGTTATGAATTTATTGACAAATTTTTAAATAAAGAAAATTTATCTGATGAATATTTACTTTTAGTATATAAATTAGGGAAATATGATTTTTTATTACAAAATTTTGATTATATTAATAAATTATCATTATTTTTAGGTATTGATTCTAAAGACTTATATGATTTTATGTCTTTATGTTTAAAGCAAAAGTCTATAAATGAGAATTTCTTATCTGGTAAATATAAGACTTCATATATAGGATTTTTATCTTCTCGTTTAGATATTATAAATTATGAAGATTGCCAACTATTTTTAAAAATTTTAAATGAAGTAAGAAATTCTCAAGATTTAATCTTACAGTCTTTTTTTTTAAAAAATTCAATAGATTTTTTTTACATCAATTCAAGTAATATTTTTTTTAGAGATGGAATTTATTTTATTATGCTAGAAATTATATACAGTAATTTTTTAAATACTTTAGGTGGAAGATTGTATTATGATAAATTAAGAGTTATTGCAGGAGAATATTTTTATCAAAAAAAATCTTATTCAGGAAGTAGGATAGCTTTATGTCTAAATGGGCAGTTAAGACCTGGTTGGCGTGATAGTATTAAAGCGTTAATTGATTCTTTCTCTCATCTTGGCAATATTGATGTTTTTATATACTCTTGGAATATGGAAAATCTATGGCCAGGTTCTGGTGGAAATGGTATAGGATGGATTAGAAGATTTTTTCATCCTATGCTTCATAGATGTCCTCCTGAACTCATAATGTCTAATATCGATTTTTCTAAGAAATTTCCGAATGTTTTTAATGTAATTTCAAAAGAATTGAATAAAACAATTTCTATTAAAGATATATTGATTTTAAATAATAAAATAAAAAAAGTGACTTTAGAATCATATTCTAAAGTTGTTAATCGTTTAGGGGAATTAAAAAATGATTCTAAAATATATTATGGAATCTACCAAGTTTATAAAAGTATGGAAGAATATGAAAAGCAAAATAATTTTAAATATGATTTTATTATACGTGTTAGACCTGATTATGTTATAGAAAAGAATGATATAAAAATTGAAGACTTGCATTTATTAGAGTTAAATGATATCTATGATGCAAGGTATTTTTGTGGTCTAGATGGAAGTTTGCAAATAGGTAGAAGAAATGCAATGGAAATTTATATGAAAACTTGGGCATATGCTAAAGAAAATAAAGAAAATCCTTATTTTAATACATTTCTTAAAAATTTTCCGCAAACTTGTATGAGTCCAGGAAATGGATTTTTATCGCATTATTTTTTAAGCCAATGGGTAGATTTTTTAAAACTAAGAGTAGTGAAAATGAATATAAAATTTTCATATCTTAATAATTTTTTATTTGATAATATAAGTTTTCCAGATGTAAAGAATGAACTAAATAAAGATATTTGGCATATTAAAAAAAATAAGATATTTAATGAAGTTCAGATTGGTAAAATTATTGATTTTTTTGATTTAATTGCTAAGAAATATAAAATAATTTCTAAAAATCACAGTAATTTAGCAAAAACAAAAATACAAAATCACTTAGCATATAAATTAGGTCAAGCCATAATAGATAATTCAAAAAGTATATGGGGATATATAAAAATGCCTTTTGTCTTATTCTATATACGATACAAGCATCAAAAAGAACAGCTTGATTATATTCAAAGAAGAAAAATAAATCCAGAGTTAGTTTTACCTCCTTTGGAAGATTGTTCTGATTATGAAGAGGCATTAAAAATTAAGAATTATTTTTCATATAAATTAGGTGAAGCTTTTATTAAAGCAAGCAAAAATTGGTATAAAGGTGGGTATATCAAATTTATATTCAAAGATGTGCCTAGATTGAAGAGGAAATTGGATTAGGCGTTCTTTTTAGTTCGAGTATTTTTTATTTTATAATAAAAATTTCTTTTTCCATGGTAATAATATCTCCTTTATATCCTTTTTTTCTCAAAGATTTTATAATTTCTTCTTCATATAAAGGCGCTGCTATGATAATGGCTTTAAGGTCTTTAAAATTTTCTATATTTGGTTCTTGAATGATAATTGAAGAATTTTGCAAATACATCCCATGTTTTCTTGCATCAAGATCAAAACATTTTTTAATTTTAATACAATTTGCTTGATTGATATAGCAAGGCAAAGAGCAACCTTGAGAACCAGCTCCATAGATTCCTATAGAGTTATGGTTATTTAATAAATTATTTAATTTTTGAATGTTTAAACTAAATTTCTCGGCAGTATTATCAAATAATTCTATTGGATATATGGTATTTTGTGGTTTAGATAACTCTTTTTTAAAAATTAAGCCTAATATATCGCCATTATGTAAAATTATATCTTCTAGTAAAGTAAAATTAAGTTTTAACATCACATTAATAATTGTGTTTTTTGAGTAGTATCCACAATGATCATTATAAATATCATAAAACCTAGAGTATTGAACCGATTTTGAAAAATTTGGAATTTCTATATATACTAATCCATCATTTTTCAGTAGTTTTGCAACATCGCTTAAGAAATGAAATGGAGTATTAATATGTTCTAATAAATGTCTAAAAATTATTAAATCAATTTTATCTTTTAATGTTGTTTTTAATGTATTAAAATTAAAAAACCCTTGTATATGTTTAAGATTATTTATATTTTCCATTTCTAAAGAAATTAAAGATGGGTCAATGGTGTACATAAATTTTATATCATGTATGAGAGCATTTACCATATCTCCGCTTCCTGGAGCGATTTCTAAGCAAGTACTGTTTTTGTCGATATATTTTAACAAATTTTCTTTGATTAATTTTGTCGTATTATTCATAGCTTTTGATACTATTTTTCTAGAAAGGTAGGTTTTGTTTTGATATTCTTGTGAGATTTTATTTAAGTCAAATGTAGAATTAAATACATAGCCACAATTTTGACATTGCACTAGAGTTATAATATTGTTACCTTTACAATACCCCCCCCCGCAGCTACTATTGCTATCATCAAGGTTGTTAATAAATTGTTTAGTATCAAACTTTACAGTTGAAGTAAAAGCATTTAAAGTCTTAAAAAGTTCTTTTTGATTGTTTTTGTTTTGACATAATGGACAGTGCATAATTTTCCTTTTTTATAAAATTCTTTTAGATTTTTCCATATATTATATAAAATATGTTAATATTGTTCTTTTTGTATAGAAAATAAATATGAAATTATAAAAAACTAAGTGTAAAATCATGAAAACTCTACTTATTGATTTGGATGGAACTTTAACAATTGATGAAGAGAATGTTGATTATATTGATAAAAAGCCAAATTTTGATTTAATTCAAACTTTAAAAGAGTATAAAAAACAAGGCTTTAAAATCAATATTTTCACAAGTCGTAACATGCGTACATTTAATGGCGATCTTGAAAAAATTAAATTTCATACTTTGCCTATCATTATTTCTTGGCTTAAAAAACATGATGTACCGTATGATGAAATAATCATAGGTAAACCTTGGTGTGGGTATGAAGGATTTTATGTTGATGATAAAGCCATTCGTCCGTCCGAATTTATAAGTTTAAATTATGAGCAAATTAAAGAACTTTTAAAAAAAGAAAATCCTCATAAAGATGGCGGTAATAAATGATACTCATAACTTCTGCGAAATATTCATCTTCTGATTTTACTTTAGAATTTGGAAAAATTCCTCCATCTTTTTTACCGCTTGGTAATAAAAGATTGTATGAATATCAAATAGAGCTTTTTAAAAATTGTAATCAAAAAGTTTTTTTATCTTTACCCAGCGATTTTAAGTTAAGTAAATTTGATGAGAAAAAATTAAAAGAACTTAATGTTGAAATTTTATTTGTGCCAAATAATTTATCTTTAGGTGAATCTGTGGTTTATTGTTTAAATGTTTGTTGTGCTTTTGATGAAAAACTTTATATTTTACACGGGGATACTTTTTTCAAAGAACTTGCATTCAAAGAAAATTCTTTACAGGTTGCAAAAGTTAAGGAAAATTATGATTGGGCTTATTTGGATAATGAATTTCATACACCGTTAAAAACAATAGAAGATGATTTGATTTTAGCAGGAGCTTATAGTTTTTCTCATCCTCAGTTTTTGATAAAATGTATAGTTGAAAGTAGTTATTCTTTTGTAGACGGTATAAAATCTTATTCTAAAGCTTATGCTTTTGATATTATAAAAAATGATACTTGGCTTGATTTTGGTCTTATAACAAGTTATTTCCACTCTAAAAAAGCTGTAAGCACACAAAGAAATTTTAACAATATAGATATTTCAAATGGCTATATAAAAAAGTCTTCTTCTTGGCAAGAAAAAATAAAAGCAGAGATTAATTGGTTTGATAATTTGCCCAAAGAACTATTTATCTATACCCCTAAAGTTATAACTTATGAGGATAGTTATGAAATAGAATATATTTGCAATAATACTTTAGCAGAATTGTATGTTTTTGGAAAATTACCTAGTTATGTTTGGAAAAGAATATTTAAGTCTTTAAAAGAATTTTTAGATAAGTTGCATTCTTTTAAAAGCAATGATAAAGATATAAATTTTAATTGTAAGGAAAAAACTTTAAAAAGATTGCAAGAATTTAGCATGCAAAGTGGAATTGATTTGCACAAAAATATTGTTATCAATTCAAAATCTTATCCAAGTATTTTGACTTTAGTAGATAAGCTTGATTTTTATATGAACGATATTGATGAATTTTCATTAATACATGGAGATTTTTGTTTTTCAAATATTATGTATGATTTTAGAGCTGGTGCCATAAAAACCTTTGATCCAAGAGGGTTTGATTTTAATGGAAAAATTACCCCTTATGGAGATAAAAAATATGATTTTGCAAAATTAGTTCATTCTGTTTTTGGGCTTTATGATTTTATTATTGCAGGATTTTTTGAGTGTAAAGTTAATAACGATAATATAGAGTTTTTTATAGAAGAAGATAAAAATATTTTGGATATTCAAAAAGAATTTTTAGATGTGTTTGATATAGATGATAATATTAAAGCTTTGACTTTGCATTTGTTTTTATCTATGTTACCTTTGCATAATGATTTTAAAGAAAAACAAATGGCTTTTTTGGCAAATACTTTTATGCTTTATGATAATTTTTTTAAGGAGAGTAAATGATTATAATCTTTCCTATGGCAGGACTTAGTAGTCGTTTTACAAAGGCTGGCTATGATAAACCTAAATATATGCTTGATTTAAAAGGAAATAGTGTTTTTTTTCATGCCGTAAATAGTTTTAAAAAATATTTTAAAGACTTTAAATTTCTTTTTATATATAGAGATATTGAGAATACTAGCAATTTTATAAAAGAAGAATGTAAAAAACTAGGAATAAAATCTTACGAAAGTGTAAGATTAGAACAAGAAACTTTAGGTCAAGCCCATACAGTAAGACTTGGATTAGAAAGGGCAAATATTAAAGATGATGAGAGTGTTTTAATTTTTAACATCGATACCTTTAGGCCAAATTTTTCTTTACCTACTATTCTAGATTTTTGTAAAATTGATGGCTATTTAGAGGTATTTGAGGCAGATGGAGAACAATGGAGTTTTGTTTTAGCTGATGAAAATGACAATGTGATTAAAACTGCTGAGAAAGAAAGAATTTCAAATCTTTGCAGCAGCGGACTTTATTATTTTAAAAAAATAAAAGATTTTAAAGAAATTTTTGATAGAATGAAGGCTGAAAATGATTTCAGCAAGGGAGAATTGTATATAGCTCCTATGTATAATTATCTTATAAAAAAAGGCTTACATATAAAATATCATAAAATTTCATTAGATGAAATTATATTTTGCGGAACTCCAGAAGATTACGAAAGATTAATTTCAATATAAAATTAACATTTTACCATTTGACTTTATTTAAAGGATGCCCCTTATGCATAACCCAAACTCAGCCATAGAAAGAATAAAAAATCATTTAGCTTATAAATTAGGCAAAGTTATGATTGACTTTAGTCATCAAAGAAATAATTATAAATATGGGGGGGGGTATATAGCATTATTTAAAAAACTTTATCAAATAAACAAACAACACAAAAAAGAACAAAAAATTTATCAACAAACCATACAAGTTTTTCCTCAACTCAAATATCCAAATTTAGAAACATGCAGCGATTATGAGCAGGCTTTAAAATATAAATTTCATTTATCTTATATGCTTGGTGAAGTTCTTATACAAACTTTTCAAAATTTACATAAAGGAAGTATGTTTAAATTAGCTAAAAATATTAAAAAAGCCAATAGAGAATTTAAAATATTTAAAGAAATTTTTAATGATTTTGCGAAATTAAGTCCAAATATCGTTAAAGTAATTTCTAAAAATAAACAACTCTTTTTAAAAGAATTTTCAAGAATACAAAATATATTAAAAATTCATCAAGATTATCAACCTATACTTGATAATATTTTCTATAATTTTAATTATTTTATACAAAATTTTGATCTTATAGAAGAATGGCTATTATCAAATGATTTTAATGAAAAATATAAAAAAGAAAACCATCCTTACCCTTCATTATTTGATCCTAAAAAACTAAATGATGAAAAAGAAAAAATAAACTATAAAAACATATCAGCTGAACTTGCTTGGGAAATGAATCTACCTTTACCTGATAATTATGAATTTGTGTTTTTGTTGGTTCATGGTGCTGGAACAACTGCTATGACAAGATACTTAAGGTTATGTGACATTAATGTTAATAGACATTGGGGAGATCCGTTATTTCAGTATATAGATTCTTATCGTATGCTTGTGAACTCAAAGGCTTATAATGCAATTATTCTTGCTGGATGTTTAAATAAGTATAGTTTCAATTTTGGAATTAAGTTTTATAATTTGATTCAAAAGAAAATTCCTGCAATTTGTGTTATGAGAGATCCCATATCAGTTTTAAGACCTATTGTAAATCATTATGGAAATTTAAAACATCCTAAAGATAAAATTTGTAATTATATAGATATAGATAATTATCCTATAGAGAAAATTTTTAATATTCAAGTCCCTTACGCATATCCAGATGAGAATGGTAAGCCAACCTTGAATACCGTTAAAGAATATGCAGATGATAAATATGGAAATTTTTATATTCTAAATATTAAAATTAAAGAATTGCAAAATGTAATTAAGAAAATATATTATTTAGATATGATTGATATCATGCCTGAAAATTCTTTCAAAACTTTAACTCGGTTGTCTCAAATACTTCATTTTAATCCGCCAGAGTCTTCTGTTTTGTTTAGTTCAAAGTTAAATTCGTCTGATAATCATGTTGATTATTTGTTTTTTCCAAAGACATTTTATATGGAGTATGAAGGAAATAGAATAGAATTTGAAGTTACAAAATATAAATTATCTTCAGATGAATATTTGGATTATACGAAATATTTTATAGATAGTCCATTTTTATTGCAAGATATTGGAGTTAATATATATTTAAGCAAAAATAATGTTAAATATTTACATTGCAACCAAGACATAAATATTAAAGTAATAAATTATTTTAAAAAATTCATATTTAATTTAGAGGAGTTTTATAAAGAAGAAAGAAAAAAAATAATTAATGAATGCGAAATTTTAAATTTTATGAGAATAAATCCTGATATTTTAATGAAATACAAGAACAAATTAGATAAAGAACTTGTTCATATTAAACAACATCGTCCGGATATAGTAGCTTCTTGGAAATACTATCAAGAATTTGAAAAAATGTGCAAGGAGTTGGATGGTAATATTTAGGAGAAAGATTTGTAAATTAATAAAAAAAAGATATAATTGTGTTTAAAATTAGAGAAAGGAATCAATATGAAACAAGGGGATTTTACAGAGGTTGCAAAGCATTATCATAATAGGCCTGCTTATAGTCCATTTTTACTTGAAAAACTTGTAGCTTGTATCAATGATAAAAATAAAAATTTTAAAGATTTAAATATTGTTGAAGTAGGAGCTGGAACTGGAAAACTTACTAAGATGTTGGGAGAAATGTTTGGATGCCAAATTAGTGCTGTGGAACCAAACGATAATATGCGCGAAGAAGGGCAAAAATTTACACAAAATTTATCAAATATTTCTTGGCATAAAGGGAGTGGCGAAGAAACCTGCATGAGCAATAGTCAAGCTGATTGGGTCATCATGGCTAGTTCTTTCCATTGGACAGATCCTAAAAAATCTCTCCCAGAATTTAATCGTATATTGACAGGGGGGGGTATTTTACTGCGATTTGGAATCCTCGCCACATTGTAGAGGGTTCGGTTTTTGATGAAATTGAAAAGGAGATTAAACATATTGTTCCAGATCTTGCTCGTGTAAGCAGTGGCACTCAAAATGTTAAAAAATGGGAAGAAATTCTTGTTTCAACAGGAGATTTCACAGACTGCTTTTTTATGGAGTGTGACTATAAAGAGTTTTGGGATAAAGAGCGTTATCTTGGAGCTTGGCATTCTGTAAATGATATACAAGCACAAGCAGGTGAAAAAAGATGGAAGGAAATTTTAGAGATGATAGAAGCTAAAATTTCTCATATGCAAAGTATAGAGATTCCTTATAAAATAAGAGCATGGACAGCTAGAAAAGCATAAAATACCTCCTTTTTTTCATCAAGCTTGTCAAAGATGAAAAAAGGAAATAAAATGCAAAAACTAGTAGAACAAGTGTGGGATTATACCAAGCATGCTAAATTTTATAGCTATAGACCAAATTATGCTCCAAAAACTATAGATATGCTTATTAGTTTAGTTGGAAAAAAAGATATTAAAGTTGCTGATATCGGTGCAGGAACTGGAAATTTAAGCATTATGCTTTTAGAAAGAGGATGTAAGGTGGTATCTGTAGAACCAAATGATGCGATGCGTGAGATCGGGATAGAAAGAACCAAGGATCAAAAGATTGACTGGGTTAGAGCAACAGGCTTAAACTCAACACTCCAAAATAGTGAATTTGATTGGGTGACTTTTGGTAGTAGTTTTAATGTAATGGATAGAAATGAAGCCTTAGAGGAAGCACATCGCTTATTAAAATCAGAGGGATATTTTTCTTGTATGTGGAATCACAGGGATTTAAACGATCCTGTACAAAAAATAGCTGAAGATACTATTGTAGAATTTGTACCAAATTATACAAGGGGAACAAGAAGAGAAGATCAAAGACCAATTATAGAGAGTCGAAAGGATCTTTTTGATAATATTGTTTATATTGAAGAGGATTTTTATTTTCATCAAAGCATTGAAAATTATATTAATGCATGGAAAAGTGTTAAAAATCCTTACTGGGATTTGGAGACTGATGAAGGAAATGAACTTTTTAATAAAATTAGTGATAAAATTTCACAAAGACTTCCTAAGGAATTTAGCATAAAATATACCACTCGTTGTTGGAGTGCTAAAAAAATATAAAACTAAGGAAAAACATGGCGGAGTTAAAATTTAAAACCAAAGCGCAAAATTTAAAAAATTTACAAACAAAATTAAAAAAAGCAAAAGTTCTACCTTTGGTTTTAACTTCGCTTGAAGAATTAATATCAAATGAAGATAAAGTTTTACAGGATATTCAAACTTTAAAGGCTAATAGACTCATTATAAGAAGTTCTTCTTTAAGTGAAGATAGTATGAAAAACTCCAATGCAGGTGCTTTTCTTTCTTTGGCAAATATTAAAGCTGATTCTAAAGATGAATTATTAAAAGCTTTATATGAAGTTGCCAATTCTATGCCATCAAAAAGCGATGAAATTTTAGTTCAACCTATGCTTGAAAACATTACTCTTTGCGGTGTTGGTTTTAGTGTTGATAAGGATAATTTTTCCCCTTATTTTTGTCTTCAATATGATGAAAATGGTTCAAATAGCTCTATTACAGATGGAAGTAGTAAGAGTGCAAAAACTTACTATCATTACAGAGATTATTTAGAATTTAAAGATATTAGACTTCAAAAAATTATAGAACTTATAAAAGAATTAGAAGTTTTATATAACTGTTGTTTTTTAGATGTTGAATTTGCATTTGCTATTCAAGATGATGAGGAAGAACTTTTTTGCTTGCAAGTGCGTCCTTTGGTTATGCATGAAAAAAATAATTTATTTCACTCTTTACCAAAAGAAGCTTTATATAGATTTTATAAACGTTTTGAGTCTTTAAAAGAATCAAGATCTAGAGTTTTGGGAGATAAAGCCATTTTTGGGGTAATGCCTGATTGGAATCCAGCTGAAATCATAGGGTTAAGACCTAAGCGTTTAGCTTTTAGTTTATATAAAGAAATCATTACGGATAATATCTGGGCGTATCAAAGAGATAATTATGGTTATAGAGATTTAAGATCCCATCCTTTAATCCATTCTTTTTTAGGCATTCCTTATGTAGATGTAAGATTATCTTTTAATTCTTTTATACCAAAAAAATTAGATGAAAATATCGCGCAAAAACTTGTCAATTTTTACTTAGATAAGCTTAATAAAAATCATGAATTGCACGATAAGATTGAATTTAATATTGTTTATTCTTGTTATGACTTTAATAGTTCTAAAAAATTAGAAGAACTTTTAAATCATGGTTTTAATGAAAATGAAATCAAAAGATTAGAATTTTCATTATTAGAACTTACAAATAAGATTATTAATCCTAGATCAGGGCTTTATTTAAAAGACATACAAAAAGCTTATAAGCTAAAAGAAAGATATGATGGCATTATTAATTCTAATTTTTCTTTAATTGATAAAATTTATTGGCTTATTGAAGAATGCAAGCGTTATGGAACCTTGCCTTTTGCGGGAGTGGCTAGGGCTGCATTTGTAGCAATGCAACTTTTAAATTCTTTAGTTGAGATTGATTTTATAACTAAAGAGGAAAAAGATGATTTTTTAAATTCACTCAATACAGTGAGTAAAAATTTAAGCAAACAAACAAACCATCTTAACTTTCACAACAAGGATCAATTTTTGAAAGATTTTGGACACTTAAGAGCAGGAACTTATAATATTTTATCTCCAAGATATGATGAAGATTTTGAACTTTATTTTGATGTGGATCAAAAAGATAGTAAAGTTTATTTACAAGATAAAGCTTTTGTTTTTTCAGAAGAAAAGATAAAAGCTTTAAATGCTTTACTTAGAGAACATGGACTAGAGATTAATGCTTGTGAATTTTTTGATTTTTTAAAGCAGGCTATCGAGGGTAGAGAGCTTGTTAAATTTGAATTCACTAGATTGCTTTCTAAGGCTATAGTTTATATAGAAGAATTAGGCAAATATTATGGTATTGAAAAAGAAGATTTGGCTCATCTTGATATAAAAAGCATTTTAAATCTTTATTCTAGTCTTTATTCTATAAATCCAAAAGAGCAGTTTATGGAAGAAATTAATCGCAATAAAAAACAATATGAACTTACACAAGCTATAAAACTTCCTTCTTTGCTTTGCAATGCCGATGAAATTTTTTCTTTTTATAATCATAGTATTATTCCAAATTTTATTACACAAAAGAGCATTACTGCATTTACGGCGAAGGAAAATGATAAAGATTTAGAAGGAAAGATTGTTTTAATTTATGCAGCAGATCCTGGATATGATTATTTATTTACAAAAAATATAGCAGGACTTATTACATGTTATGGGGGTGCTAATTCACATATGGCCATTCGTGCCTCAGAACTTGGAATGCCTGCTGTTATAGGAGTTGGAGAAGAAAATTTTGAAAAATATTTAAAAGCTAAAAAAATAAATATAGAATGTGAAAGTGAGCAAATATTTTGTTTATAGGTATTACTCAAAGGCTTATTTGCAACGAAAGTTATCATGAAGAAAGAGAATGTTTGGCTTTGGATTGGGGAAAATTATTTAATAAAGATTTATTTAAAAATTTTACTCCTCTTCCTCTTAGCTATGAAATAGATTTTTCTCATTATAAACATCTAATAAAAGCTGTGATATTAAGCGGTGGCAATGATTTAAGTTTTTATAGTCCTAATGTTTTATCTAAAAAGAGAGATTTATACGAAAAGCAAGTTATAGAAATTTGTTTAAAAGAAAAAATACCACTTTTAGGAATTTGCAGAGGAGCTCAGATGATAGCTCATTATTTTAACAGCCATATAAGTCCTTGTGAAAATCATATAGGCAAACATAAAATATTTTTCTCAAAAGAAAAATTTATAAGTAATTCTTTTCATAATTTTGCTATTGAAAAATTAGGTGAAGATCTTGTAGAACTTTGCTTAGCAAAAGATAATACTATAGAAGCTTTTAAACATAAATATGAAAATATTTTTGGTATAATGTGGCATATTGAAAGAGAAAATGGACTTAATAATATTCAAATTTTAAAAGAGTGGTTTAGTTTAATCAAGGAATAATATGAATGCAATTATCTTAGCAGCAGGTTTTGGATCAAGGCTGATGCCTTTAACAAAAGATCAACCAAAGTGTATGGTTGAGTATAAGAATAAAAAAATAATAGATTATGAAATCGAAGCTTTAAAATCAGCAGGTATAAACGAAATAGCTGTTGTGGGTGGATATTTAAACGATGTGCTAAAAAATTATCTTAATAAATATGATATTGAGCATTTTTTTATTAATTCAAAATATGATAAAACCAATATGGTTCATACTTTTTTTTGCGCTAAAGATTTTATGTTAAAATGCATCGAAGAAAAACAAGATTTGATTATTTCTTATGCGGATATTGTTTATTTTCAAGATTGCGTGCAAAAGCTTATAAATGCCAAAGAAGAACTTGCTATAGTAGTTGATAAGTCTTGGTGTAAGCTTTGGAGCAAACGCTTTACAAATCCTTTAGAAGATGCTGAAACATTAAAGATGACAAATGGTTATATTATAGAACTTGGAAAAAAAGCTAATGCCTATGATGAGATAGAAGCTCAATATATAGGACTTTTTAAATTTTCTTATCAATTTCTTTCTGAAGTTATTGCTTTTTATGAAATGCTCGACCGAGATATTTTATATGATAATAAAAATTTTGAAAATATGTATATGACAAGTTTTTTGCAGGTTTTAATTGAAAAATACAACAACGCAAAAGCAGTGGAAATTGATGGCAATTGGTGTGAAATTGATTTTATGAGTGATTTAGAGGTGCAAATTGATAAATAGTCCTTATATTATTTGGCTTACTGGTTTAGCTGGAAGCGGAAAAACAACTATAGGTCAAGCTTTGTATGAAAAATTAAAGCTAAAATATAAAAACCTTATTTATCTCGATGGAGATGAGTTAAGAGAAATATTAGGACATTATGCATACGATAGACAAGGTCGCATAGATATGGCTTTGAAAAGAGCTAAATTTGCAAAATTTTTAAACGATCAAGGTATGATAGTTATTGTCACTACGATTTCAATGTTTAATGAGATTTATGATTACAATAGAAAGCAATTAAAAAATTATTATGAAATTTATATAGAATGCGATATGCATGAATTAATGCAAAGAGATCAAAAAGGGCTTTATACTAAGGCTTTAAATAAAGAAATTGATAATGTAGTTGGTGTTGATATAGAATTTGATAAACCAGGGGCTGATTTAGTGATCAATAATTCTTGTCGAAATAATTTAGAAGAAAAAGTTGAACTTATAATAAAGAAATTGGCATTGTGAAGTATTACTCAACATCAAAAAAACTTATCGCTAATGTTAGAAATTTTTATATCATTTCTTTATATAAGAAAAATTTAAAAATCAACAAAGATGACCTTTTCTTTGGCTGGGGACGCAAAAAATCAGGTTTAAAAGCTATGAATTTTGCTAAAAAATATAAGACTAAATTCATACTTTTAGAAGATGGATTTATCCGCTCATTAAACTTAGGGGTTGAAAATAGCCCAAGTTTTTCTATGGTTAAAGATGATATAGGCATTTATTATGATGCAACAATGCCTTCAAAGCTTGAAAATCTTTTAAATACTTATGAATTTAAAGATGAAGAAATCAAGCAAGCTAAAAAAGCTATAGAGCTTATTAAAAAATATAAAATTAGCAAGTATAATAACAATCTTGATATCCCAGATGATTATTTTCAAAAAGATGAAAAAAGGGTTTTAATTATCACCCAAACGGCCAATGATGCCTCTCTTGAATTTGGGCTTGCTAAAGATTTTAAAACTCTTGATATGATAAAAGATGCCATAAAAGAAAATCCTAAATCTAAAATTTATATAAAAACCCATCCAGATGTTTTAAGTGGTAAAAAACAAAGTGATTTAGATTTAAATTCCTTACCTAAAGAATGTATTTTAATCACTGAAAATTTTAATCCCATAGCCTTGCTTGAGTTTTTTGATAAGGTTTATACCAAAACTTCTGGTATGGGTTTTGAAGCTTTGATGCAAGAATGTGAGTGTATTTGTTATGGCATGCCTTTTTATGCGGGCTGGGGTCTAACAAAAGATAAATTAGAGTGTAAAAGAAGGATACGAAAAAGAAACTTAGAAGAAGTTTTCTATGCTGCTTATATACTTTATACTGAGTATTTTAATCCTTATTTAAATCAAAAAAGTAATATTTTTGATACTATTCAAACTTTAGCAAAATATAAAGATATAGAAAAGGCAAATTCTAATAGACTTTTTTTCTTTGGATTTTCAAAATGGAAAAGGAAATTTGTAAAACCTTTTTTTATAGCTAAAAACAATGAAATCATATTTCTAGATTTCTTAGATTGTTTAAAGAATATACAATTAAAAGAAAATGATAAATTTTTCATTTGGGGTAAAAGGATAGATTATAATACTCTTAAAACTACTCTTATAAAAAAAGCACAAGATGAGAATTTGCTTCATTTTACTCCTAAAATTTCTTTAGTGGAAGATGGTTTTATCCGCTCAATTTCACTAGGTTCTGATCTTACGCGCCCTTTTTCTTTAATCGTTGATGATAAAGGACTTTACATAGATTCAAATAAAGCAAGCAAATTAGAAGAGCTTTTGCAAAATGAAATTTTTGATGAAAATATGCTAAATAGGGCAAAAAATATTATAAAAATCTTACTTGAGAACCGCTTTTCAAAATATAATGGCTTAAAGCATGAAAATTTAAAGATCAATGCCAAAATAGGACAAAAGATTATTTTAATCCCTGCTCAAGTTGAAGATGATGCTTCGATGATTTTAGGGGGGTTTGGTTTATCTACTCTTGATTTGCTTAAGGAGGTGCGTTCTAAAAATCAAGATGCTTATATCATCTTTAAACCCCATCCTGATGTGTTAAGTGGCAACCGTGTGGGTTTAAAAGATGAAACACGCATCTTGGAATTTTGTGATGAGATTGTAAAAGATTGCAGTATTGATAGTGCTATAAAAATTGCTGATGAAATTCACACCATTACTTCTACAAGTGGTTTTGATGCTCTTTTAAGAGCTAAAAAAGTTTTTACTTATGGTATGCCTTTTTATGCGGGCTGGGGTTTAACAAAAGATAAACATAAATGCAAAAGAAGAACAAGAAAACTAAGTCTAGAGGAGCTTGTAGCAGGTGCTTTGATCACATATCCAAGATATATAAATCCTAAAACAAAAACTTTATGTGAAATTGAAGTTTGTTTAGATATAATGCTAAATTTACAAAAAGCTTATTTTTCAAAAAAATATATAAAATTGGCAATAGATTTTAAAACTTTTATGCTTAGAAAAATAAGAAGATTTTATGAATTTTTAGCAAAGAAATGAGATTTAACACTAAAATTAAAAAAGAATTTAGCGGTAAAAATGTTTTACTCTTGCAAGGGCCTGTGGGAAATTTTTTTCATCATCTTGCAATAAAAATGAAAAAAAAACAAACCAAAGTTTTTAAACTCAATTTTAACGGTGGAGATTTTTTTTTCTATCCTAGTGGAACGAGGTGTAAGTGCGATGAAAAAGATCTTGAAAATTTCTATAGAGATTTTTTTCAAAGCAAAAAAATCGATGCTATTTTAATGTATAATGATTGTCGTATTATTCATGCTAAGGCTATTAAAGTGGCTAAAGAATTAGGAATTGAAATATGGATTTTTGAAGAAGGATATTTAAGGCCTTATTGTATTACTTTGGAAAAAGATGGGGTGAATGCAAATTCTTCTTTACCGCGTGATAAAAATTTTTATCTTTCTCAAAATATTTTTACCAAAGAAAGCATAAAAGAAATTCCAGGTGGATTTAAATTTATGGCTTTTGATGCTTTTTTGTATTGGTTGTTTGCTTTTATTTTGGCTCCATTTTTTAACAACAAACTTCATCATCGTACTTTATATCCTTTTGAATTTTTATTTTGGTTTAGATCATTGTATAGAAAGTATCTTTATAAGATTACAGAAAAAAAACTAAATGAAAAGATTTATAATTTAGAAAAAAAGTACTTTTTGGCGATTTTACAAGTTTATAGCGATACGCAAATTAAATATCATTACAAAAAAAGCATAGAGCACTTTATAGAGGAAACCATACTTTCTTTTGCAAATCATGCAAGAGTTAAATCTTATCTAGTTTTTAAACACCATCCCATGGATAGGGGTTATAAGAATTATTCTAAACTCATAAACGATTTAAGTCAAAAATATCATGTAGAGGGAAGGGTTTTATATGTTCATGATACCCACTTGCCAGTTCTTTTAAGAAAGGCTTTAGGTTGTATTACTATAAATTCAACAGTAGGCCTTAGTGCTATTTTAGAAGGCTGTCCGACTAAGGTTTGTGGCAATGCTTTTTATGATTTTGAAGGCTTATCTTATCCAAAAAAACTTCAATTTTTTTGGCGTGAAGCTCATGCTTATAAACCCAATCCTGTTTTGGTGTGTAATTTTAAGAAATATCTTTTACAAACTAACCAATTCAACGGCAATTTTTATAAAAATTTCTTTTTAGACAAATAAGACTAAAAAGCTTTGATTAAGAGAGCTTTTAAAGCAAAGTTGTTATAATTAAAAGTAAAAAGAAATTATTGTATGGATAGGGAAGTATTTTATATAGCAGGATATGATCCTAAAAGTTATAGATTTTATTATGATTTATTTAAAAAAAACCTAAAAGATTATTCTCATACTTTTAATATTAAAGCTGATTTAAGTAAAATTGAAAAAAATGAGCAATTTCCTTTTTTTAAAATTTCTTGCGAGGGAGTGCAAACTAAATATCATTTTTTAACATGGAATGATATTGTTAAGAAAAATTGGTCAGAAAATTATAAAGATGCCTTAGTAGATTGTTACAGTTTTTTTAGAATTTATACTATCACAGGACTTTTTATCAAATTTGGTAAAGAGTCGATTTATCAACTTATCACAGGTTATTATCCTTTTTTTTATGTGTTATTTTCTTTACTATTTTCTTTGGTTTTAGCTTTTGGAAGTTTTGCTTTTTTGCAAAATTATATGCATTTTTCTTTAGCTATCATCATAGGATGTTTTTTAGGATTTTTGCTAAATCATTTTTTATTTAAATTAGGTAAGAAATTAGCTGTATTTTGGATAGCAAGAATTTGTGCTTTTTGTGCTACTTGGCAAGATAAAAAAATAGGTACTATGCAAGAAAGAATCAAGCTTTTTGCAAATACTATAGTAGATAAGCTAAAACAAAACGAAAGCAAACAAGATTATGAGCTTATTTTAGTAGCGCATAGTGTTGGAACTATAGTTTGTATAGAAGTTTTGGAGTGTATTTTAAGACAACATTTAGATTTATCTTTACTTTGTAAATTAAAAATTCTTACTTTAGGAGAATGCATACCTTTAGTGAGTTATCAAAAAAAAGCAGATGAATTTAGAAAGCAGCTTGAATTTGTTTCAAGGTTTGATTTAAAATGGTATGATTACACATCGATTATTGATGGAGCATGTTTTCCTCAAGTGGATTTTTTCCGCACGAGTGGTGTAAATGCTAAATTTACACCCCCATTTTTAAGTGCTAAATTTCACACTTTATATGAAAAACATGAGTATAAAAAAATAAAAAGAGATAAAAACAAAGCGCACTTTTTATATCTTTATAGTATTAGTGTTAAAGGTGATTATGATTTTTTTTCTTTCATCATAATGCCTAAATTTTTAGAAGAAAAGGTAAAAATATGAGTGAATGTCCCTTTTTTCCAAAACCTTATAAAAATAAGGCTTCTACACTTTTAACTTTTTTGTTAAAGCGTAGATCTTGGCTTGATGGGCTTTATGAGCGTAGTTATAAAATGCAAACAGGCTATGTGAAGATGCCAAATTTTGATCTTTATGTTATAAATGACACTAAAGAAGTTAAAAGAATGATGGTTGATGAGGTTAGAGAATTTCCTAAAAGTGCATTTTTGCATGAGCTTTTAAGTCCGCTTTTAGGGGAGAGTATTTTTACTACAAATGGTGAAGTTTGGAAAAAGCAAAGAGAGCTTTTGCGTCCAAGTTTTGAAATGACTCGTATCAATAAAGTGTTTAATCTTATGAGTGAAGCTGTGGCAGATATGATGGATCGTTTTAGCAAGTATCCAAATCATGCTGTTATTGAAGTAGATGAAGCTATGACTTTTATTACCGCTGATGTGATTTTTCGCACCATTATGTCTTCAAAACTCGATGAGGAAAAAGGTAGAAAAATCTTAAATGCCTTTGTGACTTTTCAAGAGCAAAGTGTGCATACAGCCATGCGTCGTATGTTTCGTTTTCCAAAATGGCTTTCTTATGTATTAGGAGATCGTAAGCGTGCTAAGGCTGGAGATGTGATCAGACAGGTTTTAAGTGACATCATAAAACCAAGATATGATATGGCAGATAATGCAGAATTTGAAGATATTTTAGGATCTTTGCTTTTAGTAGTGGATGCGGATACGAATAAGCGTTTTTCTTTTGAGGAAATTTTAGATCAAGTGGCTATGCTTTTTTTAGCAGGACATGAAACCACAGCAAGTTCTTTGACATGGACGCTTTATTTGCTTAGTCTTTATCCTAAGGAGCAAGAAAAAGCTTATGAGGAGATTACTCAGGTTTTACAGGGTGGAGCCATTGAAATTTCGCATCTAAGACAGTTTAAATACTTAACAAATATTTTTAAAGAATCTTTAAGACTTTATCCTCCTGTTGGATTTTTTGCAAGAGAGGCAAAAAAAGATACTCAAGTTAGAGATAAGCTTATTAAAAAAGGTTCTGGGGTGGTGATTGCTCCTTGGCTGATACACAGACATGAAGAATTTTGGACAAATCCGCATGGATTTAATCCTTCTCGTTTTGAAGGAGAGTACAAAAAAGATGCTTATTTGCCTTTTGGGGTAGGGGAAAGAATTTGTATAGGACAAGGTTTTGCTATGCAAGAAGCGATTTTGATTTTGGCTAATATTTTAAAAACTTACAAACTAGAACTTGAAGAAGGTTTTGTACCTGATGTAGTAGGGCGTTTAACAGTGCGTTCGGCTAATGGTATGAGGATAAAATTTGGCAAAAGAAAGCTATGAAAAGAGTTAGAACTAAAATTCGCGCCAATTTTCGTCGTCGTGTAAAACGCACCTTAAAAGGAAGCTTAAAAGAAAAATTAGCAGGGACTATTCTGCTTTGTGCGATAGTACCTTTAGCAGTTTTAGGATATCTTTTTATCGTGATTATAGGAACTTTTTTTAATACCGCACGAGCAAGACAGGGTGTTAGAGCCTTAGATCATTTTGTAAATGCAAGCTTGTTTAATGGCTATGCTTGGGAGAGCGTTTCTTCTCATGCGTGGCGTGAAAGAAATCGCAAAAAATGGGCAAGGATTGTTATAAAAATCACAGATTTTTTTCAAAAAGATCATTGTAAAAGAGCAAACAAAAGAGAACAACCTGTGGTGGATTTCATACTTTCAAGAAATTTAGACAAGCAAACTATAGGAAAATAATCAAACTACAGCCACTATGGCTATAGCAAAACCATTATCATGAGAAATACTTAGGGAAGTTTGAGTGATATTAAAATCTTTTGTAATTTTTTGAGAATATTTTAATTTAGGCGCGTTTTTTTCATCTTTTGATATTTCAATATCAAAAAAACTGCATAATTCACAAATTCCAACACCCAAAGCCTTGCTAGCGGCTTCTTTAGCAGCCCAAAGACCTGCTAGAGTTGCTGGATTTTTAATGAGTATTTGTTCTTTTGGGCTTAGAAATTTATCCAAAAAATTTTTGCCATGTCTAGAATGAATTTTTTCTATTCTAGAAATGGCGATGATATCACAGCCTACACGCATTAAGAAACTACAAAATCCGTAAAATAAACATTTTTAATAAAGCCATCGGTTAAAATTTCATTGATTTTTCCAACTAGCTCATCTTTTAAACGTTCTTTGCCTTTTTGTGTACTTACTTCTTCAAAAGTTTTAGCTGTTAATGTACGAATAATAATATCACGAATGACTGGGACTTTTTTATCAAGTTCAGGTTTTAAAAGTTCGCTATTTTGTTCTAGTTCTATAGTGCATTTTACATATCTTGAGCCGCTATCGCTAAGTAAATTTAGGGTAAAAGGATCAAGTGGATACATAGGACCTATATTAGCAAAATCACTACCTCGCTGAGCAGGAGCTGAAACTTTAGGTTTATCGGCTTTTGCCTCTTCTTTTGGAGCTTCTTTGACTTCACTTTCATCACTTGAACTGCTTGAAATAAGCCAAGCAATCACTCCCATAATACTAAGAAGTAAAACAAAAAGTAAAATAACAATAATAATTACAAGTGAACCGCCTTTTTTCTTTTTCGTTTCTTCGTTTTCTAATTCTTCATCCATAAATTTTCCTTCATTTAGTGAAATTAATGTAAAATTGTAGCAAAAATTTCTTTTCTATCCAAATTTGCTTTAGAAAAACGATAAATTTTAGGTTAAAGAAGAGATGAATTTGAAGGAAAAAAATGTTAGATGTGATTTTTAGGGAATATGATATAAGAGGGCTTTATGGCAAAGAACTAAATGAAAAAAGTGTTAAGGCTATAGGTTTTTGCTTGGGAAAAACCATGCTAAATAAAGGCTGTAAAAATGTAAGCGTGGGCTATGATGCAAGATATAGTGCAAATGAACTTTTTAATTATCTAGTGAGTGGACTTAACAAAGCAGGAATAAAAATCTATGATATAGGGCTTGTACCAACTCCATTGGGATATTTTAGTCTTTATGAGGGCTTGAAATTTGATGCAAATGTTATGATAACAGGCTCTCATAACCCAAAAGATTATAATGGTTTTAAAATCACTATCAATAAAGAAAGTTTTTTTGGCGTGGAATTAAAAGAGTTTTCAAAAGAAGTTTATAAGCATTTAGATGATGAGATTGAAGAAAATTTAGAAGTAGAAAAATATGATATTTTAAACCTTTATGTGAAATTTATGTGCGAGCAATTTAGCTTTTTAAAGGATTTTAATTATAAATTTGGTGTTGATTGCACAAATGGTGCGGCTGGAGTGGTGATAAAGCCTTTAATTAAGGCTTTAAATTTAAAAGCTCATGTAATGTTTGCAAAGCCTGATGGACAGTTTCCAAACCATGCTCCAGATCCTACAGAAGAAGAAAACTTAAGTGCGATTAGAGAGTTTTTAAATCAAAATCAAGATTATTCTTTAGCTTTTGCTTTTGATGGGGATGCTGATAGAATGGTTGCTTTGAGTAAAACTCATGTATTTTGTGGGGATGAGCTTTGTTATTTGTTTGCTAAAAATATTCCTAATCCACGCATTTTAGGTGAGGTAAAATGTTCTAAAAATCTTTTTGATGAAGTGGCTAAATTTGGAACTATTTTTATGGGAAAAACAGGACATTCTAATATCAAAAAAATGATGAAAGAAAAAGATATTGATTTAGCTGCTGAAGTGAGCGGACATATTTTCTTTAAACATAGATATTTTGGTTATGATGATGGAATTTACGCATTTTTAAGAGCCTTAGAACTTGTTTATAAGGGTTTTGATTTAGAAAGTATGATTAAAGCTTTACCAAAACTTTATACTACGCTTGAAATTAAAATTCCTGTAAATGAAGAAGAAAAATTTAAACTTGTGGAAGAATTTCAAAAAGAGATCGAAAAAGGAGCTTTAAAAGGTGTTAAAAGTCTTTGTGAAATTGATGGAGCTAGGATAGATTTTGGCGATGGATGGGCTTTGCTTCGTGCATCTAATACCAGCCCTTATCTTATCACACGTTTTGAAGCAACTTCTTTAGAAAGAGCAAAAGAGCTTGAAAGTATGGTATTCAGTTTGTTTAATGAGATAAAAGCTAGGCTTAAGAATTGATGAGATAATATTTCGCGATTTAAATTTATTTTAAAAAGGAATTAAAAATGAAAAAAATACTTATTCTACTTACGCTATGTGCCTTTGCTTTTGGTGTAAGTGAATGCGATAAAAAAATTGATCGTATTAATAAAGAAATCAGTTTTTCTAAAGCGCATAATGATACAGCTAGAACTTTAAGCTTGGAGCTTGCTTTAAAACAAGTGCAAAATGATTGTGCTAAAGATCCTATGTTTTATGATAAAAAGTTAGAAGCTAAAAAACTTAAAGAACAAGAAGTGGAAAAAATCGAAAAAGAACTTGATGCTTTAAAAGAACAAAAAGATTATATGAGTAAGACCGAGTATAAAGCTAAAAAAGAAGCTTTAAAAGAACAAAAAGAGAAAATCAAAAAAG
Source organism: Campylobacter sp. BCW_4332 (assembly GCF_001763175.1). Classification (NCBI taxonomy): domain Bacteria; kingdom Pseudomonadati; phylum Campylobacterota; class Epsilonproteobacteria; order Campylobacterales; family Campylobacteraceae; genus Campylobacter; species Campylobacter sp. BCW_4332. The sequence continues at coordinate 25,014 of NZ_MJYF01000061.1, forward strand.
AAATTAAAGAATATATTGATAATCTCTAAAAATTAAAAGGCTAATTAAATTTAGCCTTTTTAAACCCTACCTTTTTTAAGATTTTCTAATAATTCTTCTATATTATAAATTCCTCTGTGTTCTGGTGTTAAAAGATGGATTAAAATATCACCAAGATCAATCACGCTCCATTCTTCACTACTATCTATGTTTAAAAATTCCTCACCTTTGGTTTTAAGTTGTGTTTTAAGCTCATCGATCAAAGATAGAGCGTGTCTTTCTCCTAAAGTAGCTGCGATAATGACATATTTTACAAAGTATTCTTGCTCACTCATGTCAATGGTTTTGATATCTTCAGCTTTTTTTTCATCTAAAATTTTAACGATTAAATCTATTCTTTCTTGCATTCTTTTCCTTTAATTTTTGAAATTGTATCAATTTTTTTGTAATTTTTCATAATATTTTTTTACTTCATCTTTAATTTCTTCACAAACTTCATTTGTATTTAAAGTATTGCGTATAAAAGAAGAAGCGATTTTTTTATCGGTTTTTAAATCTTTGAAATTCTTAGGAATTTCTATATCATTGCGATTGGCAATAACAAATTCTACTAAAGAATTAAGTTTTTCAAAATCATGCCAAAGATGAAGTTTTTCTAAATGATCTGCTCCGATTAAAAGATAAAATTTACTAGGATTATAAAGCTTATAAAGATACTTAACGCTTTCTATACTAGGAACAGGGCGTTTTTGCTTGGTTTCAAAATCACAAATTTCAACTTTTGGCAAATGCCCCCAAAGTTTTTTAACCCATAAGAATCTTTGCTTTTCATCAGCACTAAAACTTTGTTTAAAAGGATTGATATAAGTAGGCATAATAATAAGCTTATCAATATCTAATTTTTCCAAAGCCTCTAAAACAACGCTATTATGACCATTATGCGGCGGATCAAAACTGCCACCAAAAAGTGCTATCTTCATTAAAATTTTAACCTTTTTTTTGTAGAATATTAACATTATATTTTGCAAAAGGAAATTAAATGGCTGTAAAAGTTGCTATAAATGGTTTTGGACGCATAGGCAGATGTGTTGCAAGAATCATCTTAGAAAGAAATGATATTGAGCTTGTGGCGATAAATGATACTACGGATATTGAACTTACAAAATACCTTTTTAAATACGATACAGTACATGGTGAATTTAAAGGCAGTGTTGATAGTGAAGGCGATGATTTAGTGGTAAATGGTAAAAAAATCAAAGTATTTAAAAGTCGCAATGTAAAAGATCTTGACTTTGCAAAATACGGGGCACAAATTGTTTTAGAATGCACAGGGGCGCATTTAACCATCGCAAAATGTCAAGAATTTATAGATATGGGAGTGCAAAAAGTGATCATGAGTGCTCCTGCAAAAGATGATACACCTACTTATGTTTTAGGAGTAAATTCAGAACTTTACAAGGGTGAAAGCATTATTTCTAATGCAAGTTGTACAACAAATTGTTTAGGTCCTGTTTGTCGTGTTTTACAAGATAATTTTGGCATCGAAAAAGGACTTATGACAACAATACATGCTTATACAAATGGACAAAGTATTATTGATGCTAAAGCTAAAGATAAACGCCGTTCTCGTGCTGCAGCACAAAATATCATTCCAACTTCTACAGGTGCAGCAAAAGCTATGAAACTTGTTATGCCTGAACTTAATGGCAAACTTCACGGACAAAGTATGCGTGTGCCAGTGATTGATGTATCAAGCGTGGATTTAACTGCGCAACTAAGCCGCAAAGTCAGCAAAGATGAAATCAATGAAGCTTTTAGAAAAGCTGCAACTACAAATTTAAAAGGCATTTTAATGGTAGATGATGATGAAAGAGTTTCAAGTGATTTTATCACTTGTTCTTATGGAGCAATTGTGGCAAGTGATTTAACTCAAGCGATTATGGATGATTTCATCAAGGTAATTGCTTGGTATGATAATGAATGGGGCTATTCAAGTCGTCTAGTAGATATGGCAGTATATATTGCAAATAGGGCTTAATCATGAGTGATATTATTTCTATAAAAGATATTGATTTAGCTAAGAAAAAAGTTTTTATAAGATGTGATTTTAATGTTCCTCAAGATGATTTTTTAAACATCACTGATGATAGACGCATAAGATCAGCTATTCCTACGATAAGATACTGTTTGGATAATGGTTGTAGTGTGATTTTAGCCTCTCATTTAGGGCGTCCAAAAGAAATTAGCTCTAAATATTCTTTAGAACCTGTGGCTAAGCGTCTTGCTAGACTTTTAGATAAAGAAATTATTATGGCAAAAGATGTTATCGGCGAAGATGCAAAAACCAAAGCTATGAATTTAAAAGCGGGTGAAATTTTACTTCTTGAAAATTTGCGTTTTGAAAAAGGCGAAACTAAAAATGATGAAAATTTAGCCAAAGAACTTGCCTCTATGGCTCAAGTTTATGTCAATGATGCTTTTGGAGTATGTCATAGAGCACATTCTAGTGTGGAGGCTATTACTAAATTCTTTGATGAAAAACACAAAGGTGCAGGATTTTTACTCCAAAAAGAAATTGATTTTGCAAGCAATCTTATCAAACATCCAGCACGTCCTTTTGTTGCTGTTGTTGGAGGTTCAAAGGTAAGTGGAAAACTTCAAGCATTGACAAATTTATTACCAAAGGTAGATAAATTAATCATAGGCGGAGGTATGGCATTTACTTTTTTAAAAGCTTTAGGTTATGATATAGGAAATTCGCTTTTAGAAGAAGAACTTTTAGAAGAAGCTAATAAAATTCTTACCAAGGGTAAAAATTTAGGAGTGAAAATTTATCTTCCAGTAGACGTTGTAGCCGCTCCTGCGTGCTCACAAGATGCGCCGATGAAATTTGTTCCAGCGCAAGAAATTCCAAATGGTTGGATGGGTTTAGATATAGGACCTGCAAGTGTGAGACTTTTTAAAGAGGTGATTTCTGATGCGCAAACGATTTGGTGGAATGGACCTATGGGTGTTTTTGAAATTGATAAATTTTCAAAAGGCAGTATTAAAATGAGTCATTATATCAGCGAAGGACATGCAACTTCTGTTGTTGGAGGCGGTGATACGGCTGATGTGGTTGCGCGCGCAGGCGATGCAGATGAGATGACTTTTATTTCCACTGGAGGTGGCGCTTCTCTTGAACTTATAGAAGGTAAAGAACTTCCAGGCGTAAAAGCTTTAAGATCTAAGGAAAATGAATGATCTTTGCTGCAAATTTAAAATGCAATCACACAAGAGCAAGCTTTAAAATTTATGCTGAAATTTTAAATAAAACTATGGGAGCAAAATGTGATGATATTATCGTTTTCCCACCTAGTGTAGCATTTTTAGAAAATGAAAATAACTTCATACAAGGAGCGCAAAATTTTTATCCTTGTGTTAATGGTGCTTTTACAGGAGAGCTTGGAAAAGAGCATTTGGACGAATTTGGGATCAAATGTGTTTTAATTGGGCATTCTGAAAGAAGAGCTTTAGGAGATGAAGAATTTATTAAGGCTAAATTTGATTTTGCTAAAGAGCATGGTTATAAAATTGTTTTTTGTATAGGTGAAAATTTAGATACAAAAAATTCAGGCAAGACTTTAGAGTTTTTAAAAAAACAACTTGAAATTATTGATTTAAATTATGAAAAACTCATCATCGCTTATGAGCCTATTTATTCTATAGGAACGGGAGTGAGTGCACAAAGTACAGATATCGCTAAAGTGCTTGAATTTTTAGCGAGTTTAACTAAGGCACCTTTGCTTTATGGTGGAAGTGTGAATGAAAATAATATCAAAGAAATTTTAAGTGTAAAACATTGTGGTGGAGTTTTAATAGGCTCTGCAGCGTTAAAAGTAGAAAATTTTATAAAATTAATCAAAGGATAAAAGATGATTATGAAGGGTAAAAAAGGCCTTATTGTAGGGGTTGCAAATAATAAATCTATTGCTTATGGCATAGCAAAAGCATGTTTTGATCAAGGAGCCCAGCTCGCTTTTACTTTTTTAAATGATGCTTTAAAAAAACGCGTAGAACCTATAGCACAAGAGTTTAATTCTGATTTTATTTATGAGCTTGATGTAAATAATAACGAGCATTTAGATTCTATCGCTGAAAAAATCAAAAAAGATTTAGGTGAGATTGATTTTGTAGTACATGCGGTTGCTTTTGCTCCAAAAGAAGCTTTAGAAAATTCTTTTTTAGAAACTTCAAAAGATGCTTTTGATATAGCTATGCAAACTTCTGTGTATTCTTTACTTTCTTTAACACGTGCGGTTTTACCTATTTTAAAAGATAAGGGTTCGATTTTGACTTTAAGTTATCTTGGTGGGGTTAAATATGTGCCTCATTATAATGTTATGGGTGTAGCAAAAGCTGCACTTGAAAGTTCTGTGCGTTATTTAGCAAGAGATTTAGGGGTAAAAGGAATTCGTGTTAATGCTATTTCAGCAGGTCCTATTAAAACTTTGGCAGCAAGTGGAATAGGGGATTTTAGAATGATTTTAAAATACAATGAAATCAATTCTCCTTTAAAACGCAATGTTAGTATAGAAGATGTAGGAAATTCGGCTATGTATTTACTTAGCGATTTAGCAAATGGTGTTACAGGTGAAATACATTATGTTGATGCAGGATACAACATCATGGGCATGGGTGATGTTGAAAAAAATGAAGAAGGGCAAACTGTTCTTTGTTGGGATAATCAAAAAGGATAAAAAATGGCAAAGCTTAGCAATGAAGAATTAAAAAATATACTTGAAGATCGCATTAAAAAACTTGAGAATTCTACTTTAAAAGAGGACAAGGTTATCAATGAAGAAAGTGTAAAAATTCTTGCTAGGCATTTATCTTTAGGCAATGAAATTCCAGCTCTTGCTCAAAGATTTTTTCAAATCACACCTAAAACAAAGTTAGTATGGCTTCATCTTTGTGAATGTACAGGGTGTAGCGAGAGTTTGTTGCGTTCTAAGTTGCCAAGTTTTGATGAGCTTATTTTTGATTTTTTTTCTTTAGAATATCATGAAACTTTAATGGCGGCAAATGGCACTAAGGCTGAAGAACTTTTAGAGCATGTTTTAGAAGAAGATTTTATTTTAGCGGTTGAAGGTGGTGTTGCAGCCATTGATACCTTTTTTCTTACTATAGGAGCACAAGGAGAGAGTGGCTATGAAATTTTAGAAAAACTAGCTGCTAAAGCCAAGGCTATCTTTGCAGTGGGTACTTGTTCAAGTTATGGTGGTATTCAGGCTGCTTATCCAAATCCTAGTAAAACCTGTGGTATTAGTGAAGTCTTAAGTCAAAAAGTAGTAAATATCCCAGGTTGTCCTCCAAGTGATGTAAATATCATTGCGACTTTAAGTTTTTTTGCTTTATTTGGAGTTTTGCCTGAACTTGATGAGCAAAATCGTCCTGTGTGGGCTTATGGTAAATGTTTGCATGATATGTGTGAAAGAAAGGCGAAATTTGAAAGTGGGATTTTTGCTGAACATTTTGACGATGAAGCTGCAAAGAATGGAGCTTGTTTATTTAAGATAGGTTGTAAAGGACCTTATACTTACAACAACTGTCCTAAAGTGAAATTCAATGCTAAAACTTCTTGGCCAGTGGCTGCAGGACATGGTTGTATAGCCTGTAGTGAGAAAAATTTTTGGGATGAGTTTGGGAATTATGAAAAGCCTATGGCAAATATTTTTTCTTACGCTAAACTTTGCAATGAAGAGTTAAAACAAGAATTTTTTCTAGAAGAGCAAATTAAAATTTTAGAACAAATAGATTTTGAATTTGAAAGCAATATAAAACTTATTTTACAAAATATAGCTAAAAATAAATTAGGTGCTTTGCTTGTAGAAAATTATAAAAAATCCTTTGAAAAAAACTATGCTTTTATAGAACAAAATTTTGATGAAAATCCTATGCCTTCAAAAGATTTTTGGAAATATCTTGAGATGAGTTTTATTTTGGTTAAAGGCGCATTTTTAAAAGATAAGAATGATTTTTTAATTGCGGCAAAAAATTATGCTTTTAAACATGCAAGTCCTTATGATTTTAAGTTAAATATAAACGCTGAAAAACCAAAGCTTGATGTGAGTAAATCTTTTCGTATGACTTTAATCTATCTTTGCGGTGGGCTTGATTTTGAAGGTATTGCTTATAGTATTTTAAAAGCTTTTGAAGATAATATTACTAAAATTTCATCATTAAAAGCAAGTTAATTTAATAAAATTTTAGCAATATGAAGCCCTATAAAAGCTACTATATAAGCACTTGTGCAGGTAAAAAGAAAGAGAAAGAGAGTGTATTTTAGCTTTCCACTTTCTTTTGAAAAAACTATAGTTGCTGCAAAGCAGGGATTATAAATCATTACAAATAAAATAAAAGCCACTGCACTTGGTATAGGTATGTTTTTAGCGATAATTCCTTTTAAATCATTATTTGTTTCATCTACATCTTTTCCTAGTGAATAAAGCACTCCCATAGTTGAAATCATCACTTCTTTAGCAGCCAAACCACTGATTAAAGATACGCTTAATTTCCAATCTAACTCAAGGGGTTTAAAAATAGGTTCTATACCTTTGCCAAATTGTCCTAAATAGCTTTGTTCTATAGCTCTTTCTTGAGTATTAAAATCATTTAAATTTTCTTCACTTTTTGGAAAATTACTAGCAAACCATATAAGCAAAGAGGCCAAAAGTATGAAAGTTCCTGCTTTTTTAAGATACATTTTGGCTTTATTATAAACCATAAACCAAACTAAATGCCAATTTGGCATACGATATTTTGGCATTTCCATAACAAAAGGTTCATCAAGTCCACGAAATGCTGTCATTCTTAAAAATTTTGCAGCACAAAGTCCTAAAATCGCACCTAAAATATAAATTCCAAAAAGATAATTTCCTGCTTTTTCACTTGGAAAAAAAGCACCGATAAAAAGCACATATACAGGAAGTCTTGCCCCGCAACTCATAAAATTGATCACAAAAAGAGTTAAAAGCCTATCTCTTTTGTTCTTAAGAGTGCGTGTAGCCATAAAAGCAGGTACCGAACAACCAAAGCCAGTGATTAGTGGAATAAAACTTTTACCATGCAAACCAAATTTATGTAAAATCCCATCAAGTAAAAAAGCTACTCTTGACATATAGCCTGTGGTTTCTAAAAGAGCTATGCCTAAAAATAAAATCATTATATTAGGTAAAAAAAGTATCACAGCGCCAACACCTGCGATAATCCCATCAGCCAAAGCTGAAGCGATAAAGGTATTAGAAATATTGTTTTTAACAAATTCACCTAAGGCATTAAAGCCTGATTCTATATAATCCATAGGAATTTGTCCTAAGCTAAAGGTGAGTTGAAATAAAAGCCACATTAAAAATAAAAATATAGGCAAGCCAAAGAATTTATGGATAAGTAAGGCATCGATTTTTTTGGTTAAATTTCTTTCTTCTTTTTTGTGTGTAATAATTTTTTTTGAAAGTTCATTAATAAAATATAATAAATCTTCTTTTTCTGGACTTTTTTCGCAAAGCGGAGTATAAAATTGGGATCTTGGAATAAATTTATTTTCAAATAAAATAATAATTTTTTGCAGCAAAAGTTCTAAATTTTCTTTTGTTTTTGCTGAAATTTCAACAACTTGACTTTGAAATTCTTGGCTTAAAACAGAAGTGTCAAGCTCTATACCTTCTTTTTTTGGCTTCATCGCACATATTTAAAGCTAAAAGCATTTTTTTATTAAGGCTTAAAAGTTCTGCACTAAGGATAAGATTACGTTCTAAATTGGTGGCATCTAAAACATTAACAATAACATCATAGTCATTTTGATTTAAAAAATGACGTGTGATTTTTTCTTCTTCGCTATATCCATCTAAAGAATAAGTTCCTGGTAAATCAATGACTTCAAATTCATAGTTTTTGTAAAAAGTTTTTGCGCTTGCTTTTTCTATAGTAACTCCGCTAAAATTTCCTACTTTCATATTAGCTTTGCAAAGCGCATTAATAAGAAGACTTTTGCCTACATTAGGCTGACCTACAAGGGCTATTTTGATTTTTTTCATATAAGATTCACTTCTATGGTTTTAGCTTCATCAGATCTTAGGATAACACAACTTGTATCAAGTTCTACCATTATGGTGGCATTTTTTAAAGAGGAGTGAATTTTTTTCAAGTTTTTATTTTTAATAAATCCAAAGCTTAAAAGTCTATTTTTGAGTTCTTTGTGAGCGTTTAAATTGACAATAATAGCCTTTTGTCCATCTTTTAACTCGTTTAAAGTCATTGTAATTCCTAAATTAATAATAAATATTATAATAAAAAAGTGTAATGAAATATCCTTCTTGTAAAAAGAAGGATTAATATTTAAAAAGAAAAGCGGTTTAAATTTTCTAGATTGATGATTTGATCTAGAATTTTGTTAGCTTTAGCATTATCAAGGTAAATTTGTGCATTGGCTAAAAATTTAGCTTTTAATTCTTCAAAACTTAGTGGATTATCAAAATTACCTTTATTGATAAAAACATCTTTTTGGATTATACGTCCATCTTGCAAACTGGCTTCTAAATGTCCTGGAAAATATTTTGGAAAGCCTTGAGATTTTCTTTTTTCGTAACTGATTTTTTTAGCAAATTCTAGTACTTCTTCACGCTTTAAATTTTCATAAGATTCAAGAGTGATTTTACCATCAAAGAATCCTAGAGCCATTAAAAAAGGCATCGAAAATTTAGCTTCATAAGCACTATTTGGAGTGTATTTTACTTCCAAAGGATCGCAGATAAAAGAAATAGGAACTTCATCTACAAAACAATGAATACTTTTAATTTCATCAGCTTTTAAACCATCATTTTTTAAAGCAATGGCACAATCAATAAGCCCATGAGCAAAATGACAACTTGGATAAGGCTTGATTGAAACTTGCATAGTTTGCCAAATTTCTCCTAAGGCTTTGCTAAGTTCTGTTTTATCGCATTCTTCTTCTATACCAAAACATTTAAAGATATTATCCCTACCTTCAAAAATACTCAAAGGTCCACTCATATTGTTTTTAGCAAAATGAGCTACCATAATGCCGTTTTTAATAGCATTGGCAATATGTAAAACTTTTGAATTGGATCCATTGGATAAAAACTCATTAACCCCACTTGCAAAACTTCCTGCAAGTCCTAAAGCATTGATGATTTGTTCTTTGTTAAGATCTAGCAAGATTGCACTTGCACTCACGCTTCCAAAAATTCCTGCAATAGCAGTAGTATGAAAACCACGTTTATGAAAAGTACCTTTACTTGCAATACCTACTCTAGCTGCAATTTCCCAGCCTACTATAAAAGCTTTGATGATTTTTTTTGCATCTTTGCTAACATGAAAACCATAACTTAAACAAAGTGGAGTTAAAATTGCACTTGCATGCAAAATCGCTTCTGTATGTGTATCGTCAAAATCTAACGCATGAGAAGCAATGCCATCTAGCATGGCTGCGTATATAGGATCTAATTTTTGATCATTTACCCAAATAGGAGTATTTTTTTCTGTGCTTAAATTTTCAAAAGCTTTAAAAGCATTTAAAACACATTCTTCTTTGCTTGCTGCTATAGCTGTTCCAAGGCTATCAAGCATAAGCTCTTTAGCCCTTTGAACAACTGTATTAGGGATATTTTCATATTTAAGATTGAAAATAAAATCCGCTAAAATTTCACTATAGAACATGATTTTTCCTATTTTAAGATAGCGCTATTTTTGATTTTTGCCAAAAATTCATCTACAAGTTTTGGTGCATATCCTACATAGGTTGTTGCATCAAGTAAAGCATCGATTTCTTTTTCTTTCAATACCTTAGATACTCTTTTATCTGTAAGTAAAACTTCTTTAAAGGTTTTTTGTTTTTCGATACCTAGCATAGCATTTTCATAAACAATTTCATGGGCATGTTGTTTTCCATAATGATCGCTTAATGCAAACATAACACGCTCTGCTAAAACAAAACCATTAAGAGTATTTAAATTTTTAAGCATTTTATCTTTTTTTACTTCTAAATCGCTAAAAGCGAATTTCATGTTTGCTAAAACCACAGAAAGCATTAAAAACATTTCAGGTAAAAGCTTCCATTCCATTTTCCAAACTTGACCATCTCTTTCATGTTCATGTCTTTCAATATCGCTTAAAATGGCTAAATTTGCTTTAAAGGCATTGCTTACTGTAACTGCATTTTCGCTTACTGCAGGATTTCTTTTGTGTGGCATAGTGCTTGATCCTACTTGTCCTTTACCAAAAGGTTCAGCAACTTCATCAATTTCATTATGCGAAAGGATTAAAATTTCATGAGCGATTTTGTTAAAGGTTGCGTTGATATTACCTAGTACAAAACCAAGTTCTATAAAGCGATCACGTGCGCTCTGCCAAGAAATATTAGGCACATCAAGTCCTAAATTTTCTAAAGTGAGTTTTTCTACCTCATTGCACTCATCACTTAAACTTGCTTTAGTTCCTACAGCGCCTACTATACTGCCTACATAAAGTCTTTTTTCAAGCTCAAGTATTCTTTCAAAATGACGCTCAAGTTCGCTTAACCAAATAGCCACTTTATGTCCGAAAGTAATAGGCAAAGCCTGAAGTGCTAAAGTTCTTCCCATCATAGCAGTATTTTTATGGGTTTTAGCTAGTTTTGCTAGGGCTTTTGCGATAGCTTTTAATTCGCTTTTTATAAGAGTCATTGCTTCTTTAAATTGTAAAACCAGTCCTGTATCGATGATATCTTGAGTGGTTACTCCAAAATGTACATATTCTCCTAAATTATTATCGCAAGCTTTTTCTAATCCTCTTACAGTAGGAACTAAAGGGTGTTTAGTCTTTTTAAATTCAGCAAAGATAAAGTCCATATCCATAAATTTATAATGAGCTTTTTTTGCGATCTCATCAGCTGCTTTTTTCGGGATAATTTTAAGTTTTGCTTGTGCTTTTGCTAAAGCTGCTTCAACATCGAGCCATTTTTGTATGCGGTTTTGTTCGCAAAAAATAGCACGCATTTCCTGCGTGCTCCATGAGTCTGCTAGTAATCTATGATCAAATACGCTAATTCCTGTCATCTTATCTCCTTATTTTTTAATACTATCAAAAGCTTGTGTTAAATCAGCAATTAAATCTTTAGTATCTTCAAGACCTATATGAAATCTTACAAATGGCCCTCTTGCATTCCAATTTGTTGCAGTTCTAGGTGGAGTAGTTACGGTGGCTAAGCTTTCATATCCACCCCAGCTAGCACCAATTGAAAAGTATTCTAGTTTATCTACAAATTTAATAGCATCCTCTTTGCTATAACCTTCTGCAAATTCTATGGTAATCATACCATTTGTACCTTTATGATCACGCATGAAAATTTCATGATTTAGGTGGGATTTAAGTTTTGGATAGAAAATTGTTTTAATTTCTTTTCTGTTTTGTAAAAACTCTACAATTTCATCAGCACTTTTTTCATGAGCTTTCATTCTCACATCTAGTGTTCTCATACCACGAAGTACTAAGTAAGCATCATCAGGACTTGTTGTAAAGCCTAAAGCTTCTGGAAGTTTGTCAAAATTTTTCCATTCTTTTTCGTTGATTACTACTATACCCATGGTTACATCAGAGTGTCCGCTAAGATATTTTGTAGCGGCGATAACTGAAATATCCACTCCAAGTTCTAAAGGATTTAGAAAATATCCACTAGAATAAGTATTATCAATGGCTACAGGGATATTATGCGCATGGGCAATTTTGCAAAGTTTTGGTAAATCTATGATTTCATAAAGTATAGAACCTGGACTTTCACATAAGATAAGCTTGGTATTAGGTTTGATTTTTTCTTCTACATCACTTGCATCAGCTTTTAAAAAATCAATTTCAACACCTATTTTTTTTAAAAATAATTCGCAAATCGTTCTTACAGGCCCATAAATTGCATCAGTAATTAAAAAATGTGCATCTTTGCTTGCATAGTTTAAAAGCACCATAGCTAATGCTGCAAGTCCTGTTGGGAAAAGTTGTGCTCTATAGCCACCCTCTAGAGTGCAAATAAGTTTTTCAAGTTCAAAATTAGTTGTTGTTCCTCTAGCTCCATAACTTAAAACACGATCTGTTTTTCTTAATTCTCTGTATTTTTGCCAAGTTGCGTGATCTTTAAAAAGTATGGTTGATGCACGCATAAGTGTAGGATTGACTGATCTTACTTCAGCGCCTTGATCGCCTCTGCCACAATGAATAAGTTTAGTTTTTGAGTTCATTTTTTATCCTTTTTAAAGATAGATATAAGTCATAATAACATTTACAATAGCTGCTACAAGCATAGGAATAGCTGTTCTTTTAACCACGGCAAAAGGACTTACTCTTGCAATAGCTGAGATAGCTAAGATCGCTGGTGCAATAGGACTAACACATCTTCCAAAGCCCGTCATGATTTGAATTGGTGCTATCATGGTGATAGTTTCAACTCCAAAGTGTTTTGCTATATTTGGGATAAGTGGAGCAAAACTAAAAAATGCTGCATTTCCTGAACCCATTAAGAAAGCACAAACTGCAAGCAAGATTGAAACGACGATAATAATAGCCAAAACTCCAAATCCTGCATTTTTGCAAAATTCTATTAAAGTATCTACAAAACCTACAGATAAAAGACCACTTGCAAATACTTGACCACAAACGATGAGTGAAACTGTGATAACAAATAAATGTCCCATTCCTTTAAAGAAAATCATAATAGAATTAAGAGTTTCTACTATACTTTTATAGCGTATCATTTCAAAAATAATAGCCACAAAAGTTGAAATCACCATTGCTACTGGAACATTCATTTTAATTGCGGTACTAGCAGCTGCTTTAACTTCTTCAGCGCTACTTATTCCCATTAAAACCAAGATGCTATCAAGCACGGAGCTAAATCCTAGGATTAAAACCAAAGGAATTATAGGTAAAATCGCATAAATTCTAGGAGGCTTTTTAAGTTCTTTTTCTTTGCCTTCATTTTCATTTAGTTCTTTTTCAATTTCTTGTGCATTGAAGACAAAATTATCTTTTTTGTCAAAAAATTTATTGCAAAGATATATTGCAATACCTACAGCTATAATGATAGGCAAGGTTGTAGGGAGTTGATAATGAACAAAATAAATTGCAGGATCAACTTCAGCTTTTTCTGAGGCCATGATCACATTTCCACTTCCAGGTCCATGATCGATATATTGACAAATAGCAATCACACTTAAGGCAGAAAGTTTTGAAACACCAGAGCGTACAAGTATAGGATACATAGTAACCATAAGTAAAAGTGCCAAGCCTGCGTGAGAAGGGATGAAAAGAACTAAAAATTGCACGATAAAATAAGCAACTATGAGTAAAACATAAGGAGATTTTACGGCTTTTAAAGGTTTTTCAAAAACTTTAAAAAGTGCATAAGAAGCCCCTACATGATCCATATAAGCAGAAAAACCTGCTATAGTCATAAGTGTAAGTCCAAGCCCTGCTAATGTACTTGACATGGTTTGATTAAAAACTTGAAAAATATCAAAAAAACCTAAATTTAAAGAATCTTTGGTAACAATGTGTGGAGAAAGTCCAAAAATAGCAGCTAAGGAAAGTAAAAGCAAGCCACTTAAAAGCAATGCCATGTGAGCATTGATTTTTTTATAAAGCATAAAAACAAGTAAAAAAATGCTAAATAGAGATAAAACAATACCTAGCATATTTTAGCCTTTTTGAGCGATAATCTCTATCTCTACTTTAGCTTTTTTTGGCAGATCTTTTACCGCAAAAGCACTTCTTGCTGGATAAGGATCTTTAAAAAATTCAGCATAAATTTCATTAAATGCTATAAAATCATTAATATCAGCTAAAAAGCAAGTGGTTTTAATCACTTTATCATAACTGATACCATTTTCTTCTAAAATAGCACCGATATTTTTCAAAGATTGTTTGGTTTGTTCTTTGATATCATGGCTTTCTATTTCGCCTGAATCAGGGTTGATAGGAAGTTGTCCTGATATAAATAAAAGTCCATTTGCTTCTCTGTAAGCTGAGTATGGACCAATAGCTTTTGGATAGTTTGACATGAATTCTCCTTTGTTGAATATAGATTAAGCAGAGTGAATTTTATCACTACAATAATAACTTGTCAATAGTTTATTATTATAATAATAAAATTTTATTTTTAAGAAATGTTTTAAAGTATAAAGAGTAGAATTTAATATTATATTAATTTTTATTGAAGGCGGTTTTATGGATGAGGGACAAAAACAACAATTTATAAAGTTGACATATTTTTTAGGAGAAGTCCTAGGTGAGCAATATGAGATAGTGTTTCATGTAATTACTGAAGATGGAGCTTATATTGCGGCAATTGCTAATAATCACATTAGTGGGAGAAGTTTAGATTCTCCCTTGACTGCTTTTGCAAGTGAGCTTATGCAAAATAAAAAATATTTAGAAAAAGATTTTTTATGTGATTATAAGGCTCTTGTTGGAAAATCAAAATTAATTAGAGGATCTACTTTTTTTATTAAAAATCATGATAAATTAGTAGGTATTTTGTGTATCAATCATGATACTAGCATTATGAGAGATTTAATATGCAAGATGATTGATTTAGAAAAAATTGGAGATATGGGTGATATTTTAGGAAATATTAGTTTTTCTCAAAATGATTCAAACATAGAAACATTAAGTCACTCGATAGAGGATATTTTAGTTCAAAGTGTAGATTCTAGTTATTTAAATTCTGATTATCAATTAAGTATTACTCAAAAAGAAGAAATTGCTGAAAAGCTATATGAAAAAGGTATTTTTAATATAAAAGGAGCGGTTCCTATCGTAGCAAAATTTTTAAAAATTTCAGAACCTAGTGTTTATAGGTATCTGAAGAAATTTAAAAAATACTAAAATTTTTTGATAAATTTTAGTATTTTTAGGCTCATTTTCTTTAAAAAATTATTTTTAGATTTTTTGAGTAAAAATTCTGCCACATCTTTGCGTCCAAACATAATAGCAAAAGTATAAGGTGTCATTCCTAAACCATTGTTTTCGTCAATATTTGCTCCATATTTAACTAAAAGTTCACACATAGGTAAATATCCTTTAAAACAAACTCCTGCTAATGGGGTTTGTCCACGATCGTTTTTTTCATCTACTTTTGCACCTTTTTCTAAAAGCATTTTAGCACTTTCATAAGAATTATTATAAGCTGCAAGCATAAGCAAGCTATCTCCTTTATGAGTTTTTAAATTTACATTTAAACCTGCTTCTATCATGATTTTAAGATTTTCGCATTCATTATTTCTTGCAAAATTAAAAGCCATTTTGCAAAGCTCTTCAAATCTTTTTTCTTCTTCTAAGCTAAGAGTTGTCATTGTTTTTCCTTAATTATTATAATCTTTAGTTTGCCACCAAAAGTGGCAAGTAAAAATTATTTTTCTAAAGCTTTTTTAATTCCTATTGCATAATCAGGTGAAATTTTTTCAAAATGTTCTAAAGCTCTAGTGATAATTTTTTCATCAACTCCCTCCATAGAAGCGGCGATATTATGAAAAAGTTGAGTTTTTTGATCATCATTCATAAGATTAAATAAAGCTCTTGGTTGAGTATAAAAGTCATTATCTAGTGGAGCATATCTTTGTGCTACGCTTTCTAAGACTAAATCAGGTTCAAGATAGCTTTTGTCTTCTTTTGGGCTATTATCATAGCTGTTTGGTTCATAATAAGCTGCATCATTTTTATAACTATCAAAATTCATAGCACCAGCGACATTGTAAGTATTCACTTCGCTTTTTGCACGATTTACGGGCAAAAGATGATAATTAGTTCCTATTCTATATCTTTGTGCATCAGGATATGAAAAAATTCTAGCTTGCAACATTTTATCAGGGCTAAAGCCAATTCCAGGAACGATATTGCTTGGACTAAAGGCAGCTTGTTCAACTTCATTGAAATAATTTTGAGGATTTTTGTTTAGAATCATTTCGCCTATATCCATCAAAGGTACAAGACTATGAGGCCAAATTTTTGTTAAATCAAAAGGATTAAATCCAAGTTTTTCTATATCTTTTTCAGCAAGAATTTGAACTTGAACTTTCCATTTTGGAAAATCTTTATTTTCTATAGCATTATAGAGATCTCTTTGATGGCTTTCTCTGTCTTTTGCTATAAGCTCAGCAGCTTCTTGGTTGGTAAGATTTTTAATCCCTTGTTGGGTTTTAAAATGGAATTTCACCCAAAATCTTTCATTTTTATCATTAATAAAACTATAAGTATGGCTTCCAAATCCATGCATATGACGATAACTTGCAGGAATTCCTCTATCACTCATAAGAATGGTTACTTGATGTAAGCTTTCAGGACATAAACTCCAAAAATCCCAAGCAGCATTATTGCTTCTTAAATGTGTTCTTGGATCTCTTTTTTGAGTATGGATAAAATCAGGGAATTTATAAGCATCACGGATGAAGAATGTCGGAGTGTTATTTCCTACCAAGTCCCAGTTTCCTTCTTTGGTGTAAAATTTAATAGCAAAACCTCTCACATCGCGTTCAGCATCTGCTGCACCTGCTTCACCTGCTACTGTTGAAAAGCGTAAAAATAATGGAGTAACTTCGCCTTTTTGAAAAATTTTAGCTTTGGTATAAGCACTTAAGTCTGCTGTAATTTTTATTTCGCCATAAGCTCCACTTCCCTTAGCATGAACGGTTCTTTCTGGAATTCTTTCTCTATTTTGATGAGCAAGTTTTTCAAGTAAAAGATAATCTTGCATAAGTAAAGGTCCTTTTGCGCCTGCGCTTAATGAATTTTGGTTATCAGCTATAATGTTTCCAAAATCGTTAGTCAATTTTTTCATTGTTTTCTCCTAAATAATAAAATTTATTAATTAGTAAATTATATCTATTAAAAATTAAAATTAACTGAATAATTGCATTTTATTAATAATAAATTTCAAAATAAATTTAGTTTTTTTATATTATAATAATAATTATCAAAATATATTTTAAAAATCACAAAGGAGAATTTATGTCAGTTTTGGTTATTGGTGCAGATGAAATCACTCCTATTAGAGCTGTTTTACATGATTTAGGTGCTAAAAAAATAGAACACTGGGATGCGCGTAATGAAAATAGAGTTAATCGCAAGCCGATTCCTTGTGATACAGAATGTATAGTAATGTTAACAAGCTTTTTAAATCATAATACTATGAAAAAAATCAAAAGTGAAGCTAAAAAGCGTAAAATTCCATTAGTTTGTGCAAAAAGAAGTGTAAGTTGTGTGTATTGTGAATATTGTAAAATTTTTAATCTTAATAAAGAATTTTCTTGCTATAAAGGTTAAAGATGTTATTTGGATTTGATGATAAGCAAGAATTTATACCGCAAATTTATCGCTATTTAAACAATCAAGAGCTTATGTTGACTTTTTTAACTCAATATAATGCGAGTGTTGATAGCGCTCTAAAAATTCCTCTTTTATATGCAAAAAATACCAAGAGTTTAAAAATGATATTTGGAAATTTTTTACATGATATAATGCATGTTTCATTTGGTAAGATTCAAAATATAAATATCAAGCTTAATACATACGCTTTCTATTTTCAAAAAAGAAAAAGCTTAATTTTTAATACTAAAATATCTAAGAATATCGATCTTTTAAGACTTTTAAGAATTTATCTTTATGGCATTTGTTTTGATGCGCAAATTTTATTTAGCTCTTATGTTTATGATAAGGTTTCTTTTCAAAATAATGGAAAAAATATAGATCAAGATGGTGATCTTATTATAATAGATAAGAAATTTGCAATTTTACCACTTTGCAAAGAGATTAATATACATAATTTAAAAATTGAAAATGAAATTCATGGATTATTGGATTTAATAAAAGAAAATAATTTTGAAAAATTTTATATTGTTTGTCCGCGTAACAAAAATTTCACACATTTTATTGAAATAAAACATTTTTTGTGTGATTTAAACAAAACTATGTTAAAATTAGTTCCGTATAAAATATCAAATCAAATTATAAGGAGAAAATAATGTCAGTAGCAGTAATCTATGGTAGTGCTATGGGAAATACAGAAGGAGCGGCTAATACAATTGCTTCAAAACTTGGAATTAGCGATGTTTTTAATATCTCAGATATTGATGCGGCTAAAATGAATTCTTACGATAAATTAATTTGTGGAACTTCAACTTGGGGAAGTGGTGATTTACAAGATGATTGGGATGGTTTTGATTTTTCAGGGCTTAGTCTTGGTGGAAAAACTGTAGCTGTATTTGGTATGGGTGATAGTGAAAGTTATTCTGACACTTTTTGTGGCGGCATGGGTAAATTAGCTCAAAATTTAAAAGATGCAGGTGCAAATTTGGTAGGAGAAGTTTCAACTGATGGTTATACATTTGAAGCAAGCGATGCGGTTGTAGATGGTAAATTTGTTGGACTTGCTCTTGACAATGATAATCAAGAAGATCAAACTGAATCAAGAATTGATGCTTGGGTAGAACAAATCAAACCTTATTTTGCTTAATAATTCTTAAAATCAAGAGTTTTTATACTCTTGATTGTCTTTTCTTAAAAATAAAAAAAACTCACTATTTGATTTATAATTTTATTTTCTAAAGATAATTGACAGCGTTCTTTATTTCCAAGATAAGCTGTTCTTGCAAGAAGACTTGTTTTTTGAGAATTGTAATTTTTAGAGTTGATTTGTAAATTAACTTGCATAGTATAGTAGTTTTCTACCATCCATTCTCCATCACTTTCGAAAGGATCAAAATCGTAAAAAAATCTTGCTGAAGTTGTGATTTTTTGAGCATAAGAACGCTTTTTCATATCTACAAGATTGATTAAAATTTCATAATCTGCATTCTCTTTTACTTCTTTTAAGCCTAAATTTTTAAGTTTTAAAGCCAAATCTCTATCCAAAGTAGTTCGAAGTTGGCTAGGATTTTGAAAGGAAATTTTAAAACTTTGTTGTTTTTGCGATCTGATAAAAATGCCTTCATTGCTTGTTTGAATAAAGCTTTGTATGAAAGTTGCATTGGTGCAAGCACTCATAAAGAGTGCTATAAAAAAGCTTAAAATTAAAGCAAATTTAGACATTAGGTTTATTTAATAATAGTTGGAGTAGCGCTAAGACCTAATGAGCGATATTTTTCATATAAGGAAAAAACTTCTTTTAATTCTGCATCACTTACTTTTGGATAATTTTTGATATTTGCATCATAGTATTTGTTTAAAATTGCGATTTTTTCTTTATCATTTTTTGCTTTTTTTGCTTCTTTGTAGATTAGAGCGGATTTTTCAAAAGCAGATTTTCCATGTACTGGAGTTAAAATATAATTAACTTGATAGTTTTTAAGTTCATCATCAATTTGAGCTAAATGTTCTCTACAATAAGGGCATTCAGGATCTGAAAAAACATAAATTGTAGGTTTATTTTTATCTCCCAAAGCTATTACCATGGTTTCTTTTTGTGCTACAGCTTTAGCATTTTTTGTAAAATTTTCTCTTGCTTCTTGAAATTTTTTCATTTCATATTCTTGAGCATAAGAAATTCCCGTTTTCAAGTCGATAAGATCAGGGGTAATAAGACTATCTTTTGTAAAAAGAATGTTTTCTTGTTTTTGTCCATTTAATTCAACGCTTACAATAACACTTTCAAAACCCGTATTACCAACCTTTTGACGATTTGATACACTAACGGTAGCATTTGGAAATTGTGCTTTAATGCTTTTTGAATAAAAATCACTAATTTCTGAATTACTTGCAGCAAACAAAGATGCTGAACAGGCAAGAATTAAACTTAATTTTTTCATAGTTTATAAATCCTTTAAATAAATTATGTTTAATTCTATAATGATTTTCTAAATGTTTGTTAAAAATCTTTTTTCAGCTTCTTTGCTTACTTGAGGAAATTTGTCTAAGTATTCTAAATAAGCAATAGCATATTTTCTTGAAAGATTGAAATATTCTTTCATACTTTGCACATCAAGACTTTGATTTTTTAATAAATTTAAACATTCTTGCATAAGTTTTTCAAGAGCTTGTTTTTCTATAAAAAGATTGTGTGAAAGTCTTACAACCAAGCCTTTTTGGGTAAGTTTTTTGAGTATATTATCTCCGCTTTTTCTATCAAGTTCTAAAAAATCATAAAGATTATAAGGAGCTTCGGGTTTAATACCTTGTTTTTTTAAAATTTCATATAATTGATTATTATTTTTTTCTTGAAGTTTTTCAAAATCTATGCCTTTTTTAAAATAAATTCCATTTTGAAAATCCAATAAATTTGACATTTCTTTAAGTCCGAGTTCGCAAAAATTTTCACTTGCCCAAGTAATCCTTAAAGCTAAAGAATGTGCTGAAAGCATGGCATAAGGATTTTTTTCAAGTATGAATTTGATGAAATTTTTAATTTCTTCTAGACTTTGTAAATGATATACATTAAGATTTTTTTCATCAACAAATACTTGATTTAATTCTTTTGCTAATTTCAATGCTTTTTGATGAGAGAGTTTAAATCTTTGATAGCTTGAAAGCAAACCAAAGCCGTATTTATGTGCGTCTTTTAAGAAAGAAAAAGCTGCTTTAAAATCTTTATTTTTCAAAAACATTAAAAATTTATTTTTTTGTTCTTTTTTTAAAGGTTCGCTTAAAGGATTTAAAACCTTACCACCACCTATAACACGATTGTTTTGTAATAAAATAAAAGCCTCATCAAAACTTAAAAATACATTTTTATCAAAACTAAAATGCACAAAAAATTCATCATTTTCTAGTTTTTTTAATATATTTATTTTGCATTCTATTTGTCTTGAACCCACGCAAAAAATCATTTTGCTATTTTGTAAATTTTTTGCTTTAACTAAAGCATCGCATTCTTTAAAGGCTTTAAAATAACCTTTTTTACTTAGTAAATAACCTTTTTTTAACTCTTTATAATCACAATTTAAACTTAAAGCCACACGGTTACAAGCTTTGATTTGCTCTAAATTAGTATCGTGGTTTTGTATATTTTTAACAATGAGTTCTTTTTGAGTGTCTAAACAGATGATTTTTTCATTTAAAGTGATGCTTCCTTCATTAAGACTGCCTGTAACGACAGTTCCTATGCCTTTTAGAGAAAAAACTCTATCGATATAATAATGAAAAATCAGTTCTTCATCGTTTTCTTTGTTTTCTATGGTATAAAGATAATTTTTTAATTCTTCTATGCCTTGATTATTTTTTATACTGGTGTGAAATACTTTTAAAATGGGATAATCTAAATTTTTTAACTCTTCTAAAATTTCTACACTTTTTTGCTCTATATTTTCACAAAGATCGCATTTGCTAAGTACTAAAATAATATTTTTAATATCAAGAATTTTTAAAATTTCTAAATGTTCTAAACTTTGTTCTTTTAAACCCTCGTTAATATCTACAACAAACAAACAAACACTAAAGCCAAAAGCTCCACTTACCATAGTTTTAACCAAATCTTTATGTCCTGGAACATCGATAAAAGAAATGTTTTTATCTTTTAATTTAAGATTTGAAAAACTTAAATTAATGGTGATTTGTCTTTCTTGTTCTTCTTTTAAACTATCGCCTTCAAAACCATTTAAAGCTTTAATGAGTGAAGTTTTTCCATGATCAATATGTCCTGCAGTTCCTATAATAACAGATTTCATAAGTTTTCCATTTGATTGATTGTAAGAATAAGTTTTTGAAGTTCACTTTCTTGTATAGTTCTAAAATCAAGAACAAATTCATCATTTTCAATGCGTCCTATGATATTTTCTTTTCTAAATCGAGTTTGTAGTTTTAAAGCATCTCCTTGAAAAGTTAGTATATAAGTATCTAAACTTTTATCAGGCATAGAACCTCCACCTACTAAACTTTTGCTTTTTTTAAGCTGGGTTTGAAAATTTAATTCTTTTTGTACTCTTAAAGCTTTTTTTTCTATAAAGGATAAGTCATCATTTAAAAGTTTTAAGGTAATAATTTTTTCATAATCTTTTTGCAAATAAGCTTTTAAGCTTTCGTTTAAAAAAGATAGAGTTAATTTATCCACTCTTAGCATTCTTAAAAGTTGATTTTGTTTAAGCTTTTCTATGAGTTCTTTTTTTCCAAGTATAATGCCCGCTTGCACACTACCAAAAAGTTTATCTCCACTAAAACTTAAAATATCACATTCTTGCACGAGTTTTTTGATTTTAGGTTCATTTTTAATCAGTTTTTCATTTAAATTTTCACACCAGCCAGAACCTAGATCATAATAACTCAAAAGTCCTTTTTCTTTTGCTAGTTCATGTAGATCTTTTATATTTACTTCACTGTGAAAACCCATAAGAGCGAAATTAGATTTGTGGGTTTTTAAAATTAGAGCGGTATTTTCGCTGATAGCTTGTTCATAGTCTTTTAAGTGTGTTTTGTTGCTAGTTCCAACTTCGCAAAGCTTTACACCTGCAGCTTTTATCACTTCAGGCACACGAAAACTTCCGCCAATTTCTACAAGTTCTCCTCTTGAGCTTATGACTTCTTTATCATAACAAAGAGAATTAAGCACTAAAAAAACTGCCGCAGCGTTGTTATTGACTACTAAAGCATCTTCGCATTCAAAAAGCATTTTAAGTTTTTCCAACACCAAAGCATAGCGAGAGCCTCTTTTTCCATTTTCTAAATCAAACTCTACATTAGAATAATTACAAATGATATCTTTACACGCTTCATAAAGTTCTTCATGGATTACACTTCTGCCAAGGTTTGTGTGTATAACCACTCCGCTTGCATTAATCACACTTTGTAAATCTTTGCGGTAAAAAGTTTTGATTTCTTTTTTGATTTCTAAAAGTAGTTTATCTTTAGAAATTTCATCTTGGGAAAAATTTTCTTTTAGTTTTGCGACAACTTTTTTACAAAAAAATGCTTTGATATAAAAAGGATAGGATTTTAAACTCTCATCTTCAATAAGAGTGTTAATCTGTGGAAAAGTTCTAAATTTGTTCATCTTAAGCCTTAAGAAAATATTTGGTTATTTTAACATAGAATTTATAAAATGATGTTTTAAAGAGATTAAGGAAGATAATGCAAGATTTTGTTTATATAAAAAATGATGTTTTAATCCCTTTGCCTGATGCTATTGAAATTTTAGATCAGGCAAATGATAAAGAAGCATTAATTTGCAATGATAAAAATCAAAAAGCACAAATTTATGCCCCTGAGATTAATTTTTATCTTAAAAATTCTCAAGATGAAATTTTAGAGCAAAGTAAAAATGTTTTAACGCTTTATGAAGCAAGAGCTAGTGTTTATGATTTAGGGCTTGATTTAGAACAAAGCAAAGAAGTGCAAAATCGTTTGGTTTTAGCAGATAGCGATACTCAAACTGTAGATTTTTTAAAAGAACATGGATTTAAGGTTATTGCTTTAAGTAGTGCAGAAATTTTAGCTGTTTTTGGAAGTGTAGGGGAGCTTTGTGCTGTGGTTAAAAATCAAGGCGAAGAAGTTGAAATAGATTTTGATTTTTTACTTTTTAAAGCTGAGGATTTAAGCGTTATGCGTAAAGATTTTACAAGACAAAGTGGATGTTATAATCTTTTAAATTTTGAAAATCTTGAAGTATTGTTGGAGTTTTTACAAAGCAAAAGTCCAAAATATCACTATAAAACTTATATTAGCTATAATGCTAGCGTGTGTCAATACCACGAAAGACGCAGTGAGCATTGTGCAAAATGTGCTGAAATTTGTCCTACTGTGGCGATTTTAAAAGATGATGAAAAAAAGCATTTAGAATTTTCTCAAGTGGATTGTTTGGGTTGTGGAGGATGTATTAGTGTGTGTCCTAGCGGATCGCTTGATTATGCTCCTATGCCAAGAGAAAGTTTTTTTACCCTTTGTGAGTTTTATAAAGATAAAAAAATTTTAATCATTCCTAAAAAAATGTCTTTAGAAAATTTAAATCTTGCTTTACCAAAAGATGTTTTACCCTTTATGATAGAGGGTGAAAAATGGCTTTCTTCTATGCATTTTTTAACACTTTTGCAAAATAGTGGTGCAAATTTGGTTTTTTATACGGACTTTGTATCTCGTGGTAGCAATGAAGCCATTACGCTTTTAAATACTTTTTTTGAGAGAAAATTTCAAAAAAAAGCTATTTTTGTTGCTAAAGATGAAAAAGAATTGCAAAATGTTTTAAAAGAGCAAGAATTCATACAAGATTTAAAATATGATTTTCATAATAACACCTTAACTACAAGAGAAAATTTTGCCAAAAGAATGCAAGAAATGATAAAAAATGAAGATTTTGGTAGTATAGAAAGTGGCGAATGGTTGCGTTATGGTAAGGTAGAAATCAATCCTAATACCTGTACGCTTTGTCTTTCTTGTGTGGGTGCCTGTAATGTAGGAGCTTTAATCGCTGATAAACAAGAAAATGCTTTGAAATTCAATGCTTCTCTTTGTACGACTTGTGGGTATTGTGAGTTAAGTTGTGCTGAAAAAGATACTTTAAAATTATTTCGTAGTGGAATGGAGTTTAGAGCTTCTTATTTTGAATATCAAACCATGGCAAAAGATGAGCTTTTTTCCTGTATAGAATGCGGTAAAGAATTTGCGACCAAAAAAGCTGTAGAAAAAATAGCCAATTTAATGAAACCTAAATTTGGTAATGATGAGAATAAAATCAAAACACTTTATTGTTGTGCAGATTGCAAGGCAAAAGTGATGATAAAAGCAATGATTAATTAAGATCAAGAAGCTTTTTCATCCACAGCATAGCTTTAGATATGATACTTCCATGAGTTTCATTTTTAAAAAGTTTAAAATGAGTTTTACAATTAGTTTCTTTGGATATTTTTTCGCTAAGTTTTTGAGCATTGAGCTTAGCTACACCTTTGATAATACTTGAATTTGTTTCCAATGAACCTAATCCGATGTAAATTTTAGGGCAAGTTTGTAATTTTATGATGTTAGGTAAAAACTCACTATTATCCCACCATAAAGAAGGAGAAATAATAAAATAATGACTAAAAATCTTACTATCATAAAGAAGTGTATCAATGGCAAAAAGTCCTCCAAAAGAATGTCCAAAGAGAATTCGATGGCTAAAATCAATAGGATACATTTTGTTGATATAAGGGATGAGTTGGGTTATTAAAAAATTTCTAAATTCTTTACTACCTCCACCTTGTTTATTTAAATTTGTTGCAGGCGTATAATCTTTAGTGCGTTTTTGTGTGTCAAAAGCTAAATTATTATCATAACCTATTCCAATAATTAAAAGATTTTCTTTGACAGGAGTGTTGAAAAGATTTAAAAAAAGAGGAAAAAAAGCATTTCCATCGAGTAAATAAATGATTTTATATTTATAATTTGAGTTTTCATTCTTGTTTTTAGCTATAAAAATTTTATATATTGTGTCATTATAATTAAATTTGACATTTTCTAAAATAAAGTTTTGTTTTGCTTGTTTTGAGAGCTTGGGTATCTCTAGACTTGGTTTTGCAAAAGCTAGAAAAAAAGAACAGAATAAAAATAATATTTTTTTCATAATTTTTCTTCTAATTCTTTTTTATTTGTAAGTTTGCTATCAAATTTAACAACAAGATTTTTAGAGTTTTTATAAATATCTACAACCCCTAAATTTTCACTAAAACTACTAAAATTTAAAGGTGTGTCTAAAGGTAGATAAAGGTTTTTAAAATCAGCTGGATTTTTTAAGAAAAATAATGCCACAAGCCAAATTAGGGCTAAAATTACTAAAATAATAGCCAAAAGATTTAAGGCATCTAGATGTAAAAATATCCCTCCGATAATACCACCTATAAAACTTCCACCATATCCAAAAGCATTAAACAACCCTAATGCCGCACCTTTTTCATGAACTTTACAAAATTTTGATGCACAACTTTGCATAATAGGTTCGTGTAAATTAAAACCTATAAAAAAAATCACAACTGCTATGATAAAAAAATCCATAGAATTACTAAAAGCAAAAAAAAGATAAGAAAGTATGAAAAAAACAATTCCTAAGAGTAAAATTTGTTTAGCTAAACCTCTTTTTTCACCTAAACTTCCAGCAAAGCCCATAGCGATAAAACCTGCTACCATAGAAGCGCTATAAACAATCCAAAGTTTATCAGAAGCAAAGCCTAAATGTTTTACTAGAATAATAGGAATACTTAAAAATGCTATACTCATAAGCATTTTTTGCATGAAATTAGTAAGATTCATAAGGGCTAAATTTTTTTGTTTAATAAGATGGAAAAAAGGAGTTTTTTCATTTTCATGAGTGATTTTATTTTCTTTAGGTATAACGGTATAAAGTAAAATTATACATAAAAGAGACAAAGCTGCACTAAGATCAAAAAGGCTAGATAAACCCCATTTTGCACTCATTAAAGGAGAGATCACCATAGAAGCTGCAAAACTAAGTCCTATAAAAGAACCCATTACCGCCATGGCTTTACCACGATTTTCTTCTGTGATAAAATCACTTATCATTGCTGTAGCTACTGCTCCAATAGCTCCTGCACCTTGGAGCATTCTTCCTAAAAGCATGATGTAGATATTTTCCGCAAAAGAACAGATTAAAGAGCCTATTATAAAAATAATCAGTCCAATGAACATGGTTTTTTTACGACCAATTTTATCACTTAAAATTCCAAAAGGCATTTGTAAAATCATTTGGGTTAAGGCGTAAACACCAACTAAAAGTCCCACTAAAAATTCATTAGCACCTTCAAGTTTTAAAGCATAAAGACTTAGAACTGGCAAAACTATAAACAGCCCAAAAAATCTTGTTCCAACTATGAAAGATAAGGGTAAGACATTATTTAGCATTATCAATTTCCTATTAAATTTGAAATTTAAATTAGGATAATTTTACTATGAAATGTATTAAGCGTTGATTAACATCGTTTTATCATTTGATATTTAAAAGCTACGCACAAGGATAAATTTTATAAAATCATATTTTTGTTTTTGATATTATTTTGGAGCTTTTGTTATGAAGATTATCCTAGCTACGAGCAATAAGCATAAAGTTTTAGAACTTAAAGAAATTTTAAAAGATTTTGAAATTTATGCTTTTGATGAAGTTTTAATGCCTTTTGAGATTGAAGAAAATGGAAAAACTTTTAAAGAAAACGCCTTGATTAAAGCAAGAGCGGTTTTTAATGCTTTAGATGAAAAACAAAAAAAAGATTTTATCGCTTTAAGTGATGATAGTGGCATTTGTGTAGATGTTTTAGAAGGAAATCCAGGAATTTATTCTGCTCGATTTAGTGGTAAAAGCGATGATAAAAATAACCGTGATAAACTTGTCAATGAAATGGTAAAAAAAGGTTTTAAACAAAGTAAGGCGCATTATGTTGCTGCTATTGCTATGGTGGGTTTGATGGGGGAGTTTAGCACGCATGGAAGCATGCATGGAAAAGTAATAGATACAGAAAAAGGTGAAAATGGTTTTGGTTATGATAGTCTTTTTATTCCAAAGGGTTTTGATAAAACCTTAGCCCAACTTAGCGTGGATGAGAAGAATAATATCTCTCATCGTTTTAAAGCCTTAGAGCTTGCAAAAATCATTTTAAAGATTTTAAATAAAGGATAAAAATGAAAAATTTTTTAAAATATATAGCTATTATTGTTTTAATATATGCTCTTTATGTTGGTTTGGAAACTTGGTTTTCTTAGAATAAATAGTAATTAAAAAGCTTGGTAACAAGAACAAACTTCCACTTAAAAGCAAAATCATTACAAAAACGGTTAAAATTCCAAAATAAATTGTTGGAATGAAATTGCTACTCATCATCACGCTAAAACCTAAAACTATGCTAATTGTGGTATAATAAAGTGCCGAACCTATACTAAGGTGAGAAATCATAATGGCTTCTTCTAGGCTTTTGTTTTTAATTTCTTCCCTAAAACGATAAATATAGTGCAGGGCATCATCAACGCCTATGCCTATAGCAATAGCAGCTATAGTAATACTCATCATATCCAAAGGAATACCTAAAAGTCCCATAAGAGCAAAAACCACGCTTAAAGGAATAACATTTACTAATATAGCCGCAACTGAAAATTTTAAATCTCTAAAAACAATGATAAAAAGTATAAAAATAGTTAAAATTACAAATATAAGAGTATCAAATTGCGATGAAAAAAGACTTTGAAGCATATTATTATAAAGCACCATTATACCTGTGATTTGTACTTCTACTCCATCGTTTTTTACAAGCTCGTTGAGCTGTTTTTTAAGATCTATTAAAAACTCATTACGTCTTAAATTCGGATCAGAGTCAACAATACGCATACTAAATCTTAACTCGTTATTTTCTATACTTACAAAAGGCGAAAGCAAGTCTTGTTTAAATTTAGCAGGTAAATTCTCATTTAAAAATGCAAGGGCAAAATCATTTAACTCTTTTCCATCGTTGATATTTTTCCCTAGGGTTAAAAGACTATTAAGACTTAAAACCGAACCTACAAATTCTTTGTTTTCTAAAAATTCATGAACTTTTTTTGCAATGCGTGTTTTTTTAGAGTCAAACCAATAAGTTTCTTGTGTGGCTAAATTTTCAAATTCACTTTCAAAACTATCAAGAGTATCGCTTGTATTTTGATCGTTTTTATTATTTTGAAAACGAATGATTACTTCTAAAGGCAAGGTTCCACCTAGATTTTTATCAATAACCAAAAGTCCTTTTTTGATTTCACTACCATCTTTGAAATAATTGACAAAAGAATTTTCAACTCTGAGTTTTGAAATGCCTATTAAAGCTAAGATTATAGCAAGAACTGAAATTCCATAAATCATGCGACGCTTTTTAGGATCAAGAGCGGTTTTAGCACAAAAGGCTAAAAGATTAAATTTAAACTCTTTTTTATGATAATTTTTTGGTTTTAAAAGAACTAAGATACTTGCTAAAAACAAATAACTAAAGATAAGAGCTAAACCTATACCTATACTCATCATAATGCCAAGTTTTATGATAGGTTCGATATTTGATAGGATTAAAGAAAAAAATCCTATCATCGTTGTAACAATGGCATAAAGGCTAGGATTTGCTTTGGCTAGTAAGGTTTGAAGCACTATGCGCTCAACTTTAGCTTTGGGATGATTTTGGGTGCTTTCGATAAAATGCGTGATCAAATGAACAACTACACTTAAGGTGATAATTAAAACCAAAGCAACATAATTTGATGAAATAACCGTGATTTGAAAATTTAAAAGTGCAAAAACTCCACTAGCCGCACTTAGGCTTATAAAACAAATAAAAAGAGGTAAAAAAACAAAGCGCCATGAACGGAAAAAATAATAAAGTGCAAGTCCTAGTAAAAATACAAGAGAAACACCATAAAGCACAAGATCAGATTTTATATAAGCTATCATATCATCAGCGATCATGCTTACGCCACCAAGGTAGAGCGTATCTTTGTTTTTTTCATAAGTGCGAGCTATGCTTTTAATAGTATCTAGACTTTGTTTCGTGATAACTTTTTGCTTGTCTTGATGTTCTTTTATGGCAAGACGAATTTGATCTTTTTCTTTTTCATCGGTAGCAAGATCGCGTTTTTCTATAAGATTATTATAAACTGTATCAGGCTTTAAGTAAATAATAAGCCCTGTTACTTTTCCATCTTTTGAGATGATATTATTTTTATAAAAGGGACTATTTAAAATTTCATTTTGGGCTTTTGTGCGGTTTATATCTTGGCTTTCTATATTTGGGATATTTTTTAAAAGTTCTTTTAAATCCGTATTTTGCGAACTTTGAAGCAAAGGGGCATTGATGATACTAAAAACGCGTTCTACTAAAGGGGCTTTTTCTAATTCTTCATGAAGTTTTTTTAATTTGGCTAAATTTTCATTTGAAAAAGGTTTTTCATCATAGGGTTTGAAGGCTAAAAGTAAAAAATTATCACTTTTATAATGTTTTGAAATTTCTCTAAAAGTTTTTAAATCCGCATCATCTTCTAAAAGCAAACTTTCAGCACTTGCATCTACGCTAAGCTTAAAAGCAAAAAAGCTTAAAAACAGGCATATAAATAAGGTTCCAAAAAAAGTACTTTTTGGACGAGAAATAAAAAACTTTAAAAGCTTTGCAAACATTATTCTATGACAATGCTTTCAAGTTTTTGAAGTAGGGCATCAAAGCCTTGGTTGGCTAAAATATCTCCAAATTGTGATCTATAAGTTTGTATTATACTCACACCTAAAACATCTACATCATAAATAAGCCAGTTGTTATTATCATTGTAAAATTTGAAAATGATATTTTTTTCTTCCCCATCTACTACCATAGAAGTGGTTAAAAAATAGCGTTTTTCATTTTTTAACTCACCATTTTTGACCTTTAAAACCTGATCTTTATAAAGACTGAGTTTATCGGTAAAACTTTTTTTAAGACTTGCTTCAAAGGCTGTGGTAAATTTTTCTTGTTCTTTTGGGGTTAATTTAGAATAATTTTTTGAAAGACTGAGTTTTGCCATGAGTTTATAATCTATTATACTATCAAAAAGTTTAAAAATTCCATCAGCAGCTTGTTTTTTATCTTCTTTGCTATCTTGTAAAAGTTTTAAGCTTGCATCAATGTTTTTTTGCATAGTACTAGAAATTTCATCTAGCTGTAAGGCAAAAGCATTAAAAAATAAAGCCAAGATTAGAAATATTTTTTTCATTATTTTCCTTTATTTGCTAAGTTCATTGCGTCTTTGCTCGTAAGCATCACGCAAGAATGGATATAAATTAGGCGTGTTGTGATAAATTTCATCAATTTCATCAAGTCTAAAACTAAGTTCATTGCCAAATCCATAAGCGCTTATAGCTATACTTGCCCAAGTAGGATCAATGTAAGCGGTAAAACTTGCATACCAAGTTGCAGGTAAAGCAAGAGTGTCTCTAAGATTACTAGGGCCAAGTATAGGTAAGACAATATGAAAACCGCTTCCTACGCCCCAGTGAGCCAAAACGGTTCCTAAGTCCGCGGGATGTTTTTTAAGACCCATTTTTGATGCCACATCCATAAGTCCACCAAAGCCCATAATGGTATTGGCGGTAAATCTTTTAAATTCTTCTCCCGCTTCTTTAAATTTAAACTGCAAAACATTGCTTATAAAACGCAAAGGAGCAAGTAAATTATCAAAGAAATTTCTTACTCCTAATCTTATAAATTCAGGGGTGATGGCGTTATAGCCCTTAAGAACGGGACGCAAACCATAATCATATAAAGCCACATTAAAGCTTGTCATAGCTTTGTTATATCCTGAAAGCGGATCGTTTACTTGATAGTTTTGGTATTCTTGTTCAAAATCATCTAAATTTTGTTCTTTAGCAAAAGCAAAAATAGTAAAAAAAATTAAAATAAAAGATATAAATTTTATTCTCAAACAAAAACTCCTAAAAATTTTAAAAGTAAGATTATAGCAAATTTTTAATCAAGATTTATATCCCAGTAAAAATCCACCCATTCAGTAGCTTCTTTTACTTTAAAATCAGGCTCCAAAAGAGCGGTTTTTTTGTAAAAAATGGTTGCAATTTTAAGTTCTATATGAGGAAATTTTTCAAGCAAAACTTTTTTTATTTCTACTAAACTTTCTCCGCTATCTACTATATCATCAATGAGTAGAATTTTTTTGTGCTTGCTTAAATCAGGAATATTAAAAATTTCAATAGTATCAAGTTTTTTTGTATCATCGTAATGAATTGAGTTTAAAGCAAAAAGCTGACGTGTTTTTAAAGCTACTGCTAAAGAGTGTCCTAAACTCATTCCTCCTCTTGCTATAGCTAAAAGTGCATCAGGGTTAAAATCTTTTTTAATTTCTTTAGCAAGAATTTTTACATCTTCTTTAAATTCTTCATAGGAGTAAAATATCATTATATATCCTTAATTTATTGTAGTGCCATAAGTAAAAAATTACCCAAAGATAATAAACTTAAAACTATAATGCCAAGATTGATTTTATCCCATTCGCGTTTAAAAATTCTTACAAGTAAATAAGAAAGAAAACCAAAAGCAAAACCTGTGGTAATGGAGTAAGTAAAAGGCATCATGATAATAGTAAAAAAGCTTGCTACAGCTATAGCATTATCTTTAAAATCTATATTTTTAACTTCCATAAACATTAAAATTCCAACCATTATAAGTACGGGGTATATTGCATTTGCAGGAATGGCTTTAAAAAGTGGCAGTAAAAAAAGTGTAAAAGCAAAACAAATAGCTACAACTAAAGCTGTAAGCCCCGTTCTTCCTCCACTTTCAACACCTGTAGTGCTTTCTACAAAAGCAGTAACTGTAGAAGTGCCTGTCATAGCTCCTAAGGCTGATCCTGTTGCATCTGCCATTAAGGTTTTGCTTAGTTTTTTTTCTCCATTTTTTGGATCATCAAAAATCTTTCCTCTTTCACCCACACCTGTGATAGTTCCTATACTATCAAAAAGTTGAGTGATGAAAAAAGTAAGAATTATAGGTATCATAGTAATATTTAAGGCGCTTTTGATATCAAGTTGTAAAAAGATGGCTCCTAAACCATTTTCCATGCTAAAATTTGGCAAAGAAAAGATTTGCACAGGAAAACTTGCATTATCTAAATGAAAAATCCAAGCGATAATAGAGCTTACTAATACCCCCAAAATAAAAGCTCCGCGAAGTTTTATAGCCCAAAAAAAGATGATTAAAGCTAGGGTAAAAATTCCAAAAAGCACATGAGGGCTTTTGAAATTTCCTATGCTGACTAAAGTATCTTTATTATGCATTATCACACCCATTTGACTTAAACCTAAAAATGCAATAAAACAACCTATGCCCGCACAAATTGCAAGGCGTAAATCTTTTGGGATATTGCGGATTACCCAAAGGCGAAAATGTGTAAAAGAAAGTATGAGAAAAATAATACTTGAAATAAAAACAGCTCCTAAGGCACTTTGCCAAGCTATGTTTTGACCTAAACAAACCGCAAAGGTAAAATAAGCATTTAAACCCATTCCCACACTCATAGCTACAGGAGTATTGGCGAAAAAAGCATTAAAAGCACTTGCAACTATGGTGATTAAAGCTGTTGCGGTGATTAAAGCTTCTATAGGCATTCCTGTATTTCCTACTATGCTAGAATTTACAGGGATAATATAAACCATAGCCAAAAAAGTAGTAAGCCCTGCTATAACTTCAGTTTTAAAACTCGTATTGTTTTCTTTGAGTTTAAAAAAGTCCATTTTTTCTCCTTAGTAGGTTTTTAGCTCGTTATATAAACTATCGCGTTCTACAGGAATAAGATTTGAAGTTTTTATCATATCGATAAAAGTTTTTAAACTTGTGCCTTTGGCAGATTTTGCACCACCTGCGCTTTGTATGCTTTCTTTTTCTATAGTGCCATCTAAATCATTAGCCCCAAATTCTTGTGCTACCATGGCTAAATTTAAAGTCATTGTTGCCCAGTAAGCTTTGATATTTTTAATATTATCAAGCACTAAACGAGCAATGGCAATGGTTTTTAAAATTTCTTCACTATCCATGATTTTATCAATTTGTATAAAGCTATTATTCCTTTGCCAAACTAGAGGGATAAAAGCATTAAAACCACCAGTTTGATCCTGAAGATCACGCAGTCTTAACATATGATCGATCCTGTGAAGTCTTTCTTCTATATGCCCAAAAAGCATGGTAGCATTACTTTGCTTGCCTTTTTCATGCCAAAGTTTATGAATTTTAAGCCAATTTTCACTGCTAACTTTTCCATGGCAAATTTTCTTACGCACTTCTTCATCAAAAATTTCAGCTCCACCGCCTGGCATGGAATCAACGCCGTATTCAAGCATTTTTTCTATCACTTCTTCATAGCTCATTTTAAAACGACGATGTAAAAAATCAATCTCAGCAGCAGTCATAGCTTTCACATGAAGATTGGGATATTTTTCTTTTATCATTTTAAAAATTCCTAAGTACCATTGCCAAGTTGTATCTTTGTTGTGAGCTGAAACGATATGCACTTCTTTGGTTTCTCGTTTTACGGTTTCATCAACAATTTTCATGATTTCTTCATGAGTCATCAAATAAGGATTAGGATTTTTTCGGTGTGCTGAAAAGGCGCAAAATTTACAGGTATCTGCACAGATATTGGTTGGATTGATATGGCGATTAATATTAAAATAAACTTTTTTTCCATGAAGTTTGGTGCGTTTTTTGTGAGCGTATTTGCCTAGGGTAAAAAGATCTAAATCCCAAAGTGCATTGGCTTCTTCTTGGTTTAATCTTTCTTCATTTTCTAGTTTGGTAATTAAATTTTTCATTTTAATTTTACTCTTTTGCTGTTTTTAAATAAAGCATTATAATTTTTGCTTACTGAAAAAGAGTTTATAGAAAAAGCCAAAATAAAAGATATTTTTGTTAAGATTATTATTAAAATATTAAAATTTAAAGAGAGTGGAAATTTTGTTAAATAAAGAATTAGAAATTTTTAAAAAAAATCTTAGTTCCTATACCCAAAGTTGTAGAAAATTTTTTCTTAAGCAAGGGGCGTTTAGCTTATATCATTCTAAAAATATGGATAATTTCATAAAAAAAGCTTATGATATAGTTCTTAAAGATTATTTTGATGATTTTTCACCTCCAAGTGATAATATCCCTTTTTGTGTTTTAGCAAGCAAAGCATATGCAAACAATAGTCTTTGTTTTAATGAAAGTATTTCTTTGATTTTTGTTTATAAAGATATTAAGGCTTTTCATTTAAAACCTATGATTAAGGCTTTTATCGAAATTTTAAATGATGCGCATTTGCAAATTGACTCTGTTATCTTAGAATTTAATGGACTTTATAATGCTAGCAATGAGCTTAAGACTTCTATAATACAAACTCGTTTTATATGTGGTTCTAGGATTTTATTTAAAGGGATTAAGACGAAATTTGAGAGTATTTTAGAAGAAAATAAAAATGATTTTGCCAAGCTTTTGTTAGAAAATTTTAAAGAATTTGATATTCCATTTATAAAGCAAGAATTTAATATCTTAAAAGATTTTGGCGGATTAAATCATTTAAGATCCTTAGAGGGTTTGCTTGTTCTTTTTAAGACTTCTCCAAAAAATTATGCTTTAAATTTTATAGATGAAAAAAATTTAAGCGAGTTACGTTTAGCTGGAGACTTTTTACTTTCTTTAAAATCAGCGATGAATTTATTAAGTGCTAAAGATGAGGATGAGTTTTTACTTATTAATGTTCATGACTTGAGTGAATTAATGTATAAAAAAGCTAAAAAACATTTTGGAGCAAATGAGTTGTTGGTTCAAAAGGCTTTGCAAAGTATGCATACTATAGGTTTTTATACACACTTTTTAGCAAAGCAAATTCAAGATGGATTAAATCATACTCTTAAACAAGAATATAAATTTAAAACTCTTGTGGAAGTTTTAGAATACTTATTAAAACTTGAAGATAAACAGGTTATTTTCGATCTTAACTTGGTTTTTGCCCTAAGAAGATTGAAATACGGTAAAAAAGATATAGAAAAAGCTTTAATGCTTTTTGAGAAAATTTTTTATAAAAGGCATAGTTTTTGTGTTTTAAAGCTTTTGCTTGATAGTGGAATTTTAAAAGATTTATGCAAGCCTTTTTGGACAGTTCGTTTTTTAAGTGATGAAGAAGGAAATTATAGTTTTGATGAGCAAGTTTTTCTTATGTTAAGTGAATTTGAAAAATACGAAGATGAGCTTGAGATACTCCAAAAACTTAAAACCGATGAAAAAATGATTTTAAAGCTTGTGATACTTTTAAGCGCTATAGAAAGTGAAAATGAAATTTCTTTAGCAGGCATATATAGAGCGTATTGCTCCAAATTTGATTTAAAGAATGAAATTTTAGAATGGGGTCTTAAAATATTTAAAAACAATAATGCCTTAAAAGATCTTGTAGAAAAAGAAGATATATATAATCCTATTGTTGTAAGTAGCTTGGTTTCTAAACTAGAAAATTTAAAAAATTTAGAGCTTTTATACACTTTAACTTGGCTAAAGGCTAAGGCTTTAAATTACAATGCTTTTTATTTTAGGGTTCTTGATAAACTTTTAGAAAATGCAAAACAAGGTTTTGAAGATGAAAATCTACTTGAAGAAAGTGCAAGAAGAGTAAAAAAAGAATTAACACTTAAAAGAAGTAAGATTTTTTTAGAGCAAGATGAAATTTTGCAAGATAAAATCATACATATCAAATCAAATCTTTTTATTATAAAAAATACTTTTGAAGATATTGTTATGATTTCTAAATTAGCCAAAGAAAATGATTTTAAATTTTGGTTTAGTAATGAAACAAATCTTAGTTTGCAAATTGTTGCACCACTTCATTTTAATATCGCTATTATTTTAAGTTCTTTAACAAATTTAAATCTTATTTTCATGAATTTTTTTGAACTTTTTGATGATAAAATTTATTTAAGGTTTGAATATGATAATATTATCAGTGATGAGCAAAAACTAAAACTTTGCGAGCTTTTAAATTCAAATCTTTCTGGTTTTAATTTGAAAAAAATTAAAAAGCCAGTCATTAAAAAAGATGAGTTAAAATTAGACTTAAATTATTCTAAAATGTATGCCAAATTAGGTCTTAATACTAAAGATCAGCAGGGTTTAATGGCGTATTTGATGAATGTTTTTAATGAACTTGAACTTGTTTTATGCGCAGCAAAAATTCAAACCATAAGACAAAGGACGCGCAATATTTTTATTTTTCAAAAGAATGAAAAATTAGAACATAGCGAGCAAAAGCTAGTTAATTTATTAATAAGTGAGTAAAAAATGTGTGGAATCGTAGGCTATATAGGAAATAATGAAAAAAAACAAATTATACTAAATGGACTTAAAGAATTAGAATATCGTGGCTATGATAGTGCGGGTATGGCAGTGATGCAAGAAGGCGAACTTAGTTTTTTTAAAGCTGTAGGAAAACTTGAAAATTTGGCGAATAAATGCATGGATTTTGAAAGTCAAGGTTATGGTTTTGCTATAGGTCATACAAGATGGGCAACTCATGGTAAGCCTACTGAAATCAACGCACACCCTCATTTAGGACAGTACTCTTGCGTAATTCACAATGGCATCATAGAAAATTATAAAGAAATCAAAGATAAACTTGAAAAAGAAGGCGTGAGTTTTTTAAGCCAAACAGATACTGAAGTTATTGTCCAGCTTTTTGAATTTTATGCAAGAAATTTGGGAGTTTTTGAAGCTTGGCAAAAAACCATCAAAGAACTTCGCGGTGCTTTTGCTACTTTGTTAGTAACAAAAAAAGATCCCCATCATGTGTATTTTGCAAAAAATGCTGCTCCTTTGATTATCGGTAAAAATGCAAATAAAGAATGGTATTTTTCTTCGGGTGATGCACCTTTGATAGGAAGTTGTGATGAAGTAATGTATCTTGAAGATTTAAGTTTAGGCTATGCGAGTAAAGATGAGCTCGTTGTTTATGAAAATGACGTTTTAAAATCACTTTGTTTTTCTAAGCTTTCAGGTGATAAGGCTTATGCAAAAAAAGATGGCTTCCGCTTTTTTATGGAAAAAGAAATTTATGAACAAAGTCGCGTTATGAGTGAAGTTTTAATGGGACGTATTCAAGGCGATGAAGTCGTTTTTGATGAGCTAAACAATGAAGATTTAAGTCAAGTAGATGAAATCACGCTTTGTGCTTGTGGAACAAGCTATCATGCTGCAATGGCAAGTGCTTATTTGTTTGAAAGAATTGCTAAAGTTAAAGCTAAGGTAGAAATTGCAAGTGAATTTCGATACCGTGAAGCAATTATAAAAAAAGATTCTTTATTTATCGTTATTTCTCAAAGTGGAGAAACAGCAGACACTTTAGAGGCTTTAAAGATTGCAAAAGAGCAGGGTGCTAAGACTTTTGCAATTTGTAATGTGGATAATTCTAATATAGTGCGTTTAGCACATCTAAGTCTTTTAACTCGTGCGGGTATAGAAAAAGGAGTTGCTTCAACTAAAGCTTTTGCCACTCAGGTTTTAACACTTTGGATGCTTGCTATTTTTATGGCGCAAAAAAGAAATTTAAATGTTTCTGCTGAAATTAAAGCGCTTTTGCATACTCCAAATTGTGTGAGTGTAAAACAAACTTTACATGAAAAAATTCATCGTTTATCCAAGCGTTATTTAGATGGACATGGCTTTTTCTTTATAGGTAGAGATGTGTTTTATCCTTTGGCCTTAGAAGGAGCTTTAAAACTTAAAGAATTATCTTATCTTCATGCTGAGGGTTATCCCGCAGGAGAGATGAAACATGGCCCTATTGCTCTGGCTGATTCTAAACTTTATACTATAGCTTTAATGCCAAAGCATATGCTTTATGAAAAAACAAAATCAAATGTTGAAGAGCTTATAGCTAGGGATTCTACAGTGCTTAGCATTTCGCCTTTAGAATTTGATTTGAGTGATGATTTTATAAAAACCAATGAGCAAGATCACTATATGTGTGAATTTTTTGAAATGATGGTAATTACTCAACTTTTAGCAATGGAAATTTCTATAAGACTTGGCAATGATGTGGATATGCCAAGAAATTTGGCTAAAAGCGTAACAGTCGAATAATCCGTGCAGTTTAAAGAAACTGCACATAACTTTCAAATACTTCAAAAATTATAAATAAATTTTAAATTATAAGCTAATTTTATGCTTATTTTTGCTTAAATAATTCTAACAATATTTCTAGAAAGGAAACACTATGGAATACAGAGTTGAACATGATACCATGGGTGAAGTTAAGGTCCCAAATGACAAATATTGGGGAGCGCAAACTGAAAGAAGTTTTGAAAATTTCAAAATCGGTTGTGAGAAAATGCCAAAGGTTTTAATCTATGCTTTTGCAAATCTTAAAAAATCTTTAGCTTTAGTCAATAACAAACTTGGCAAACTTGATGATGCTAAAAAAAATGCTATAGTTCAAGCTTGTGATGAGATTATCGCAGGTAAATTTGATGATAATTTTCCACTTGCGATTTGGCAAACAGGTTCAGGTACGCAAAGCAATATGAATATGAATGAAGTTATTGCAAATCGTGCCACTGAAATCATGGGCGGAGATTTTCGAAAAGAAAAGCTTGTACATCCAAATGATCATGTTAATATGAGTCAAAGTTCAAATGATACTTTTCCAACTGCTATGAGTATCGTTGCGGTTGAGCAAGTAGAGAAAAAGCTCATCCCTGCGCTTGATGAGCTTATTGCAACTTTTGAAAAAAAAGTAAAAGAATTTGATGGTATTATCAAGATAGGACGCACGCATTTACAAGATGCTACGCCACTTACTCTAGCACAAGAATTTAGTGGATATCTTTCTATGCTTTTGCATTCAAAAGAGCAAATCATCGCTTCTTTACCAACTTTAAGAGAACTTGCTATAGGAGGAACCGCAGTAGGAACAGGACTTAATGCGCATCCAGAATTAAGCCAAAAAGTAAGTGAAGAACTAACTCAACTTATAGGTACGAAATTTGTTTCAAGTCCAAATAAATTTCATGCTTTAACAAGTCATGATGCGATCAATTTCACTCATGGAGCTATGAAAGGTTTGGCTGCAAATTTAATGAAAATTGCAAATGATATAAGATGGTTAGCTTCAGGTCCAAGATGCGGTCTTGGTGAGCTTATCATCCCTGAAAATGAGCCAGGAAGTTCGATTATGCCAGGTAAGGTAAATCCTACTCAGTGTGAAGCTGTTACTATGGTTGCTGTACAAGTGATGGGAAATGATGCAGCTATCGGATTTGCAGCAAGTCAAGGAAATTTTGAACTTAATGTGTTTAAGCCTGTGATTATTTATAATTTCTTGCAAAGTCTTGATTTGTTGGCTGATTCTATGCATTCATTCAATATCCATTGTGCTGTAGGTATAGAACCAAATCGTGCAAAAATCGATCATAATCTTCATAATTCTTTAATGCTAGTTACCGCTCTAAATCCACACATAGGTTATGAAAATGCTGCTAAAGTAGCCAAAAATGCCCATAAAAAAGGTATTTCTTTAAAAGAAAGTGCAATGGAGCTTGGTTTGGTTAGCGAAGAAGATTTCAATAAATTTGTTGATCCTACTAAAATGATAGGCCCAAAAGCTTAGAACATAAAACTTGCCTTTTTTAAGGCAAGTTAAATTAAATTCTTATCTTTTAAAATCACATACATTCTTAAAGTTGATACAAAAAAGGTTAAAATCGCAGGACCTAGTATAATACCCCAAAAACCAAAGGTAGAAATTCCTGCTATCATAGCCAAGAAAATTAAAAGTTCGTTGATTTTGGTTGGGGTTTTTACAAGTTTTTTGTTGATCCATTTGATGATTAAAGGTTTGATTAAAGTATCTGCTATAAAAGAAATTACAATTACAGAATAAATAAAAATAACAAGAGCTGAGTTAAGATTGTTTGAGGCAAATTCATAAAGACTTACAGGCACATAAATTAAAGCTCCTCCTATAGCAGGTATGAGAGAACTTACAGCAAAAATTACTCCCATTAAAATTCCATCATAACCATAAAACATTGTGATTAAACCAAAAAGTGCACCTTGAAATATCGCTACAATCACCATAGAGTAAAGCACAACAGCCATAACATTACCCACTTCACTTAAAACATCATCGAGTTCTTTTTTATCAATAGGAATGATGGATTTAAGATAGATAACAAGTTCTGTTCCATATAAATTTGCAAAGAAGTAAAACACACAAATTAAAACCATATCTATAAGAAATTTAGCTCCTGATTTTGTAAAACTTGAAGCATAACTTAGAATTTGTTTAGAAATGCTATTTAAATCTATAGAAGCTAAAAATTCTTTGATTTTAGGTTCTAAAAAATTAAAGCTTTCAGGCAAGGTAAATTGATAGTTTTTGACATAATCAAGTGTTTGTGTGACTAAATTGATATCAAAATTCTTTAAAGCTTTGGCAAGTTCTATCATGGCATAAACAAAAGGTGCAAAGAAAAGCAAAACCATGCAAGCTGTTGTAAAAATGGAAGCTAAAAATTTATGTCCTTTAGTAAGATTTAAAAATTTTGCATTGATGTTTGAGGTAGCTACCGCCATTAAACTAGCTATGATAATCACAAGTAAAAAACCTTTAAAAAGATAAAGCAAAAGAAATAAAATAACTAAAATAAAGCTTATAAGAAAGATTTTTCCATTTTGCAAAATTTACTCCTCAAATAAAGTTTTTTCATAGTTTAATTTTAAAGCACTATAGCTTTTTGTGCTAGCTATACGCCCTTTTGCAGTGCGTTCTATATAGCCATTAGCAAGCAAATAAGGCTCGATTACATCTTCTATGGTATTTTCATCTTCGCTTAAAGCCGCAGCAATACTTGCAAGCCCGATAGGTTTTTGCTTAGCAGCGGTTAAAAGTTCAAGATATCTTAAATCCATCGCATCAAAACCAAGCTCATTAACTCCTAAAGAATTTAAGGCCTCATTAGCCCTTTTTTCTGTGATAATCTCTTCATCATTAACATCAGCAAAATCTCTTACCCTTTTTAAAAGCCTTAGAGCTATTCTAGGGGTTGAACGACTTCTTTTAGCGATCTCAAGTGCGGCTTTTTCTTCGCAAGTTTTATTAAGTTTTAAAGCTGCTTTTTGCAAGATGAGAGCAAGTTCGCTATCTTTGTAAAATTCTAATCTAAATTGCATGCCAAAACGATCTCGCAAAGGATTACTAAGCATACCTGCACGTGTTGTAGCCCCTATAAGAGTAAATTTTGGCAAATCGATTTTTATGGTTTGAGCAGCTGGGCCACTACCTATGATAATATCAAGGCGGTAATCCTCCATCGCAGGGTAAAGCACTTCTTCGATAGCAGGGCTTAAGCGATGAATTTCATCGATAAAAAGTATATCTCCTTCACTAAGATTAGTTAAAATAGCGGCTAAATCCCCGCTTTTTTCTATCATAGGAGCGGCGGTTGTTTTGATATTTGCACCCATTTCATAGGAGATGATATTAGCTAGTGTTGTTTTTCCAAGTCCTGCAGGACCGCTAAAAAGTATATGATCTAAACATTCATTGCGTTTTTTAGCTGCAGCTATAAAGACATTTAAATTTTTTTTAATGCTTTCTTGACCTATATAACCATCAAAATTTGAAGGACG
Organism: Campylobacter sp. BCW_4332; assembly: GCF_001763175.1. Lineage (NCBI taxonomy): Bacteria > Pseudomonadati > Campylobacterota > Epsilonproteobacteria > Campylobacterales > Campylobacteraceae > Campylobacter > Campylobacter sp. BCW_4332. Next base: position 67,106 of record NZ_MJYF01000061.1, read on the forward strand.
CAACGAAGTTTCGTAAGTTTCATCAAAGGAGTATTTTTCTATTTCTACTATTCTATCCATATCTTTGCTTATATTTTGGAAAAATTAAAATAAGATTTTAGCTAAAATTTGCTAGAATTTACATTAAACTTTAATGATTATGGTTTAAAAATGGGAATTTTAACAAAATTAGAATTAGATTATGAAATTGACGATATAGAAAAATTTTTACAATTTTTTAGAACCATGTGCGATAGGTTTGAACCTTTAATCATCAAGCTTGGAAGCGATAGTGTGCGTTATAAAGAAGCTATAAAAGAGCTTGAAACTTTAGCACACAATACCGCTTGGGCAGCAAGACGTTTAAATCTTGAAGAAGTGACTGATTTTTGTGTATTTTGTGAAGAGATGATGGCGCAAGCAAATCGCTTTAACGGACCTGCTAGTGATGAATTTACGGATTGGATGCTTTTGATGAGCGATCAGTTTGAAAAATATTGTCGTTCATATGAAAATGATGATTCTGTTTTAGCGGTTTTTAATCCTTTAATTGTTAATGTTCCAAATATTATTTCTAAATAAGGGAGCGACTTGGCTTCGACAGGAGTAAGTCTGCTTAGATGGCATGTCGCTTTGGGCAAAGCGTAAAAAGCCCAAATAAAATTAAACGCAAACAACGTTAAATTCGCTCCTGCTTACGCTAAAGCTGCGTAAGTTCAGTTGAGCCTGAAATTTAAGTCATACTATCTAGCTTAATTTTCGGTCATTTTTGATAGTGTAGCCTTGCGTTTGACAAGCGTTGAGGTGAAATAAAGTCTTAGCCTTGCTTTTGAGTTTTGGAAGATGAGCGAAGTAGGGTGAAGTAGTCATCTTTGCTAAGCATGTAGAGATCTTTGTGGGATTATTTTTGGACAGGGGTTCGATTCCCCTCGCTTCCACCAGTTTTAAAATTAATATTTATTGAAATTTGAAGATTAATAAAAATTCATAGTTTAAAGTTTTTAAGGTATAAAACCCTAAAAACTTTTAGTTTTCTTTGAAAAGTTTGGAAGCTAAGTGCGTTGCACGACTTTGATCTGTATCTTTTTTAAGTGTTTTATAAATTTTACTTACATATTCTTCTAAGGTTTGTTGAGAATCTATGGTTTTTTCAGAAGAAGGAATTTTTTCATATTCTCCATTGTTTTTAAGCTCATAAGCTAAAACATTATCGCTAAGCTGTAAGCGTAAAAATTGAGCTAATTTAGCTTTGCTTCTTTCATCATATATAGGAGTCATAAGTTCTAAGCGACGCTCTAAATTTCTTGGCATCCAATCTGCACTCGATATAAAATAATTTGGCTCACTATGTTTAAAATAAAATACTCTAGCATGTTCTAAGTATTTTCCTATGATGCTTCTAACGCGTATGTTTTTGCTGTATTCTTCATCAGGTTTTAAGCAACAAATTCCGCGTATGATAAGATCGATTTGCACTCCTTCCATACTTGCTTCATAAAGAGCTTGTATGATATCACTATCTACAAGAGAGTTCATTTTAGCTACAATCACACCTTCATTTTTCTTGCTTGTTTCAATGCGTATCATTTCTAAAACTTTTTCTTTGATTTGATTTGGACTCATTGAAAGAGTTTGAAGACGACGGTTTTTACTAAAGCCTGATAAGATATGAAAAAATTTTGTCGTATCTCTTGCAAATTCTACTTTGCTTGTAAAATAACTCACATCAGTATAGATTTTAGCACTGCTTGCATTGTAATTTCCTGTGCTTAAATGCATATAAAATTTAAGCTTATCCCCTTGTTTGCGTATGACTTGAGAAACCTTAGCGTGGACTTTAAAACCTGTAATGCCATAAATAACATGAGCTCCGGCATTTTCTAAAGCTTTCGCCCAATGAAGATTATTTTCTTCATCAAAACGTGCTTTTAATTCTACCATCACAGTTACTTGTTTTCCATCGCTTGCAGCATCAATTAAAGCTTGAACTATATTGGAATTTTTTTCAACTCTATAAAGTGTCATTCTTATGGAAATTACTTCAGGATCTTTGCTTGCTTCTTTGATAAATTTATAAACTGGATCAAAACTTTCAAAAGGTTGTATGATGAGTATATCTTCTTTTTCTACAGCATCAAAAATAGATAAATTCTCATCAAAAGGTGGTAAAGTTTTAGGCGTGTAAAGTGGGCTTAAAAGATGTGTAAAGGTTTTATTTCCTGCGATTTGCCAAAGGCTAGGGAGATTGAGTAAAATAGAATATTCATAAACATCTTTATGAAAAATTTTCATGTGAGTATTAAGAAATTCTACGATTTGCTCATCTGCATCTTTTTGAATTTGCAATCTTACAAAAGCTCCTTTTCTGCGAAGCTTCAAGCCTTGCTCTAAAATCATCATAAAATCATCAGCTTCTTCCTCTTCTATTACTATATCTGCATTTCTAGTCACTCTAAATGCTGCTGAAGCTAAGAGTTTATAGCCTGGAAAAATTTCTTCTGCGTGTTGATGGACTATACTTTCTATAGGAACATAAATATTTGCACTTACTTCATAAAAACGAGGTAAAACTCTTGGAATTCTAATCATTCCAAATTTTACAAGTTCAGGATGTGCTTTATCACAAATTTTAACCGCTAGTGAAAAAGATAAGTTGTTTAAATGCGGAAAAGGGTGAGTCGCATCAACAGCTATTGGAACAATAACAGGAAAAATATTAGAGAAAAAATACTCATCACATTTTTGTTTTAAATTTTCATCTAAATTCTCATAATGCTTTATGAAAAGATTTTCTTTTTCTAATTCACTTGTGATTTCATTAAAATAATGCTCCAAAAGCTCTTTTTCTTGGTGTAAATATTTGCGTATGGCTTTTAATTGTTGTAAAGGGGTCATTTCATCGCTACTGCTTGCATTAACTCCAGCTGAAAAAAGTTGTTTTAAGCCTGCAACGCGTATCATATAAAATTCATCTAAATTAGTGCAATATATAGCTATAAATTTTAATTTTTCTAATAAGGGTAAATTTTTAGAACATTGGTCTAAAACACGAGAATTAAAGCGAAGCCAAGAAAGTTCGCGATTGATAAACATATCAGGACTTATTTGCATTAATTTTTCCTTTTTTTGTTATATTTTATCATTTATTTTAAAATTATTGAATAAAAGTTTCAAATTTTTTAGGTTAATTAAGAGTAAATATATCTTTAAAATTATATTAAATTCATCTATGTTAAAATTACAAAATTTATTTCTGGGAAATTCTGTGACATTATTGTTCTATTGAAGATTTTAAGAAATGATAATTTTAAGGAGGAAAATTTTGAAGAAAACTTCGAATCTTTTTACTATTTTTCTTGTTTTGCTTTTTGTTTTCTTTGCGGTTGGGTTTTATACTTTTTATAACGCTAAGGGCACATCTTATTTAAGCAATGCAAGCGAATCTTGTAATAACTGCCATATTATGAATGAAGTTTATAATGAATACATGGCAGGGCCGCACTCTCAAAAAGTCAAAGGCGAACCTAGGGCAACTTGCGTGGATTGCCATTTGCCACATAATTTTGTAGCTAAATGGATAGCTAAAGCTCAAAGTGGTTTAGGGCATGCTTATGCTTTTACTTTTAAACTTGATGAGTTGCCTACAAATTTGAGTGCGACTGAAAAAAGCAGAAAAATGGTGCAAGAAAACTGCATACGCTGTCATGCAGATTTTGCTCAAACAGCTATCAATGCTACAACAAATCCACATGCAGACAAGTCATTAAATTGTGCTTCTTGTCATAAAGATGTTGGACATAAACACGGAATTTAATAAGGAGAAGATGAATGAAAAAAAATATTTTACGCTTGGGTATTGTTGTTTTGGTTTTACTTATAGCGGGAGTTTTATGGCTAAATAATGATATCAATCAAAAAAAAGAAGATGAAGCAAATAAAAATGCTATTGCAGCAAATGCTGATTTTTCTTTGCTTAGCGATGATGATCCAAATTTTGAAAAATGGGGTAAGGTTTTCCCAGAGCAACTAAAAATGTATTTAACAGTTGAAAAAGAAGAGCCTAAGGCTACTGAGTTTGGTGGTAATTTAGCTTATTCAAAATTGATTCGCTTTCCTCAATTAACCATACTTTGGGCAGGATATCCTTTTAGCCTTGATTTCAATGAAGAAAGAGGGCATTTTTGGGTTCAAGTAGATCAAATGAAAACAGCAAGAAACAACAAAGATTTTCTTAATGCCCATGGACTTGCTGCTTTTAAAGGTCAACCTGCAGCTTGTATGAATTGTCATAGTGGATGGACTCCATGGCTTATAAAAAATGTTGCTAAAGGGGATTTTACTGCTTTTAATTCTACAAATTATTGGACTATGATTAAAAATATCCCAGCTGTTGATGGTATAGTAGAAAATTCACCTGAACATGCAGGCCCACATGGTGGTAAAAGAATGGGCGTAACTTGTGCAGATTGTCACAATCCAAATGATATGAGTTTAAGACTTACTCGTCCAGCAGCTATTAATGCTTTAGTTTCTAGGGGATATGAAAAAGATCCGGTACAAGGCGTAAAAGCTACAAGGGAAGAAATGAGAACTTTAGTTTGCTCTCAATGCCATGTTGAATACTATTTTAAACCAACAGGGGAAAAAGTAAAAGTAATGGGTGAAACTATTGTAGATGATAGTTCTAAAAAATGGTGGAATGGAACTCAGAAAAATTATGATGAGTATGAATTTTGGAGAGATGGAAATAAAGCTAAAGAGATTGAAACCGATGGTATAGTTTTAACTTTTCCTTGGAGTGAGTGGAAAAAAGGACAACCATTTAGAATTGAAATGCTAGATGATTATTATGATAAAATTCGTGGAGTATTTGGAGCTGATTTTACTCATAAATTAACAGGGGCACAAATTATTAAAATTCAACACCCAGAAAGTGAACTTTATAGTGGCGGTGTGCATGCTGCAAATGGAGTAAGTTGCGTGGATTGTCATATGCCTTATGTTAGAGAAGGGGCTAAAAAGGTTACTCAACACAATATCACTTCTCCTTTAAGAGATATTAACTCTGCTTGTAAGTCTTGTCATAAACAAAGCGAAGATTATTTAAAAGCTCAAGTACTTGACATACAAAATAGCGTTGCACATGATCAAAGAACTGCAGAGTACGCAATTGTTAGTTTGATTATGGATACTAAAAAACTACGCGATGAATTAGGCAATATGGAAAAATTCCAAAGCGATGGAAAAGCTGATGCGAAAAAAATTAGCGAAGAACTAAAAGAAGTTTTAGAACTTCATCGTAAAGCCCAAATGAGAGCGGATTTTGTTAATGCTGAAAACTCAACTGGTTTCCATAATCCTCGCGAAGCTTCAAGAATGTTATTGCAAGCTGTTGATATGGCAAGAATGGGACAAACTAAACTTGTAGAAATTGCGACAGCAAACGGAATTAAAGATTTTAAAACTTCAAATTTAGGTTTTGAAGATATTCAAAAATTTAATCCAGGAGAGCTTTACTATAAAGTAGATGTTAATGGCCATAAAGCTGGAGAGCGTTACTATGCAGATGAAAAAGATGTTAATGGTAATCCTCCAAAAGAACTTTTAGAGCATGATAAAGAGCTTGTTCCTTATAATTATCAAGTGATTGATAAAAAATAATTCTTAAGCCCTATAAATCATAGGGCTTTTTCTTTTATTTGTTTTAAAAAATATAAACTTTTTATTTGAAGTTCACTTTTACTTCACTTTGTTTTGTCAAAATATCACAAATTTTGATAATCAAAAAGGATTTAAAATGATCAATAAAAATAAATTGTTTAGACAGGTTCATATCTATCTTAGTTTGTTCTTCTTGCCTTGCGCTTTGCTTTTTGCTTTAACGGGTATAGCATATATTTTTGGTATTAATCAAGATGTGGGTTTGAAAGTTGAGCAGTATCAATTGTCAAAAGTTATAGAAAGTGGTAAAGAAAGAGAAGCCTTAATAGAGTACTTAAAAACAAATGGTTTAAAAGTGCCATCTAATACAGATATCATTAAAAGTAAAGATAAAGGCATAACAATAGGCGGAACTCATTATAGTGCTAATATAACTCAAAATTCTACTAATGAATACAACATTACCTTAAAAACAAGATCTTTACTTGGAGATATGATTATGCTTCATAAAGATAAGGGTGCTTGGTATTTTTCTGTGCTTAGCGTAGGCTTTGGTATTACTTTATTTATGCTTTATATTTCAGGGCTTATGATTACTTTGTTTGCAAATAAAAAAGATAGAAGTAAACAATTTGCAGTTCTTGGAGTAGGGGTTGTTGTAACTTTGCTTTTGGCTTATCTTAGCCTTTGATTTTTCCTAGCTTTTTAAGCTAGGTATTATTTATTTTTTTGTATAATCATACTTTACTTTATTGGACAGATGGGTGAGTGGCTGAAACCACACCCCTGCTAAGGGTGCAGATCTTAACGGGTCTCGAGGGTTCAAATCCCTCTCTGTCCGCCACTAAAACTTTCTTGAAAATTCCAAGTATTTATATATCAACATTATATATTTGAAAAAAAAGAATAATCTAGAACTATAATAAATAAATATTATTCTAAAATTGGAAAATAATCCATTAGAAAATAAGATATTTTGGAATTATTTAAGAAATTAGATGAAAAAGAATGCTAATATGGAAGTAAGAATTCTAAAAAAATAAAATATAAAATCAATCCCAAAGATTACTTTTATATATGCCTAAAATCACAATTTCATTTTTACTTTTATCGATAAGATAAGGGATAATATAACCTTTAAAAATCAAATCTCTTATATTTTCATTATCAAAAGACAAAGATTTTCTATTTTTATAAGGCATAAAAGAAAGATTTTTACAAATTGAATTAATATCATTAAGAAATTCTTTAGCATAAAAAGAACTATCTAAATTTTATAAAATTAACAATATACCTAAGCTCATTTTTAAATTTAGGAGTTGGAACAATTTTCATTTATTCTAAATCTTTTCTAATATCATTAAAAGTTTCATCAAAATCTAAAGTCTTTAATTTATCTTGCTTGTAAAGTTCTATATCCTTTTTATAACCATCAATTCTTATTTTATGTTCTAAATAACTTAAAGCAAGTTCTAAAACTTCTTTTTCACTTAAATTGTTATCTTTACAATAATTGGTTAAAAAATGTTGAGTTTCTTTTGAAAATTCTAAGTTCATTTGTTACTCTTTTTTAAAGATTTATTATAACATAAAAACATTTTTTATTTAAAAAAAGGGTTCAAATCCCTCTCTGTCCGCCACTAAAACTTTCTTGAAAATTCCAAGTATTTTATTAAGCATCAAAGCAAGAGACTAGCCCTTGCGAGATTGTATTATTTTACAGCGTTTTTGATTTCTAAAATCATAGTTTTTAAAGACTCTAGTCCATTTCCACTTGCTAAATACCAGTATTCTGGATCAAGATAGATGATTTTTTTGTTTTGTGCTGCTTTGGTTTTAGCGACAAGCGCATTATCGAGTATGCCTTGAGCGCGTTCTTTGTTGCCTACAATGATATTTCTATCAACAACAAAAATATAATCAGGATTTTTTTCTAGTATAAATTCAGAATTGATACTTTTGCCATGTGTGCCTACTTTTATATTCTCATCTACTGCGTTAATCCCTAAAACATCGTGAATAATCCCAAAGCGAGATTGAGGACCAAAGGCTGAAATTTTGTTAGAATTTGTAAGAATGATAAGAGCTTTTTTATCTTCATTAACTATGCTTTTGGCTTTTTCAATTTCATTTTTAATATCTGAAATTTTTTCTAAAGCTTCTTTTTCTAAACCATAAAGTTTTGCAATGCTTAAAACATTATTTTCAAAAGAGCTTAAAAAATTTGCATTATCAAGACCTACAAATAAAGTTGGAGCTATTTCTTTTAACTTATCATAAAATTTACTTTGGCGTCCAGAAATGATGATAAGATCAGGTTTTAAAGCATTAATGGCTTCAAAATCAACTTGTTGCACTCCACCTACACTAGGTTTGTTTTTAAATTGTTGTAGGTATTTTGGTAAATTTTTAGCAGGAACGCCTGCGACTTTATCGTTTAATTTTAAAGCATCAAAAGTATCTAAAATTCCAAGATCCAAGATCACTACCTTAGAAGGATTTTTAGGGATTTTATTTTCTCCTAGGCTATCCTTTACTAAAAAACTATCACCTTCATCGCTCATGCTGATAGGCAAAATTTTCACCGTAGCAGTGTTGGTTTTTGTTGTAGAGCTTGCGTTGTTTTCATTTGAGTTTGAATTACAAGCAGTTAAGAATAGACTTAAAAAAAATGCAAAAAATGCAAAAACTAAAGATTTTTTCATATTTTCTCCTTTTTAAAAATAAATACAAATTTTCTTACCATCAATTTGACTTACGGGTATATCCATATCATAAATTTGTTTTAAATTTTCTTGATTGATGATTTCATCTTTTGAACCTTGTTTTAAAAGCTTCCCATCTTTTAAGGCTATGATTTCATCAGAATAAATCGAAGCAAAATTAATATCATGCAATACAACAGCTATACTTTTGTTAAAGTCTTTGACTAAATTTTTCATTAGTTGCATGATTTGTACGCTATGCTTCATATCAAGATTGTTTAAAGGTTCATCAAACATTATAAATTCAGTATCTTGAGCGATGATCATGGCTATAAAAGTTCTTTGTTTTTGTCCGCCGCTTAATGTATCTAAAAATTCATTTCTTAAGTTACTAAGCCCCATGTATTCTAAAGCTTCATTGATTTTGATTTTATCGTTTGCATTAAGTCTTCCTTGAGAATGCGGAAAACGCCCAAAAGCGACTAATTCTTCAACTTTTAATCTTAAATTGATATTGTTTTGTTGTTTGAGAATGGAAATTTTTTGTGCTAAGATTTGCTCTTTATAGTCTTTTAAATTCATTCCATCGATATAAATTTCTCCGCTACTAGGTTTTATCAAACGACTTGCTAGAGCTAAAAGAGTGGATTTTCCAGCACCGTTGGCTCCTATTATAGAAGTGATTTTGCCTTTATGAAAATCAAGGCTAAGATCTGAAATAATGGCTTTATTGTCATAAAATTTGGTGATATTTTTTAGTTTAATCATAATTTATTACCCTTTAATACAAGATAGATAAAATATATCCCACCTAAGAAATTAATAACCACGCTTATAGTGGCATTATAATCAAAAACTCTAGAGACAAAAAATACCCCTCCAAGCAAAGCTAAAATGCTAATGAGTATACAAGCACTTAGCAAAATACTATGCTTTGCAGTTTTAAATAGCTCATAAGTGATATTTACTACCAAAAGTCCTAAAAAGGTTATAGGACCTACAAGTGCGGTGCTAATAGAAGTTAAAATAGCTATGATAATCATCAATTGTTTTGAAATTTTTTGATAATTTATCCCTAAATTTATCGCTAAATCTTTGCCTAAATTTAAAGGATCCAAAAATTTCATATAGCGAAAAATCCATATAAAACTTAAAAAGCTAATAATATAAGCAAGAATTAAAACATCAAAAGCAATATTATCAAAGTTAGCAAACATTCTTCCTTGTATTACCATGAATTCATCAGGGTCGATTAATACTTCAAAAAAAGAGCTTAAAGTGCTAAAAAGTGTTCCAAAAACTAAGCCTAAAAGCATGATAAGATAAATGCTTCTGTCGCTACTAAATAAAATTTTATAAAGTCCTAGTGAAAAAACTACCATACAAACCAGAGTAACTAAAAAATTAATATCGTTTTTATAAACACTTAAATTAGCCGCACCAAAAGAAAAGATAAGAGCACTTTGAAGTAACATATATAAAGAATCTAATCCTATGATAGCAGGGGTTAGAATTTTGTTATTGCATAAAGTTTGAAAAATTACTGTTGAAACAGCGATACAAATAGCTACTATGATAATAGCTGCAATTTGTAAAAAACGACTTTTTAAGGCGTACTCATCAAAGCCGTTTAAACCCACAAGTATAAAAATCCCTATCATACCAAGTGTTAAAAAGCTTAAAATCAGCATTTTTTTACACATAAACTTTCCTTTTTAACAAAAGAAAGATAAAGATTAAAGATCCTAAAACACCTGTAGTGATACTTAAAGGCATTTCAAAAGGAAAGATGACAAGTCTTGAAATGATATCGCAAACAAGTAAAAACAAAGCTCCACAAAGTGCTATATAGATAAGATTTTTTCTAAGATTATCACCTAGATAAAGAGCTACTAAATTTGGGATAATTAGCCCTAAAAAAGGGATAATCCCAACGCTTACAATCACTAAACTAGTGATAATGCTTACAATCATCAAGCCTAAAAATAATATACCATTATAAGAAATTCCAAGATTTAAAGCTATATCTTCGCCCATGCCAACTATGGTGATTTTATGAGCTAAAAAATAAGCAAGTATAAAAAGTGGTAAAGAAATGTAGAGCAATTCATAATTTCCCTGCATAACATTTGCCATACTGCCTTGTAACCAGCCTTGGATATTTTGTATATAATTTAAAGCATAGGCAAAAAAAGTGGTTATAGCACTAATAATGCCTCCAAACATCAAGCCTATCAAAGGTACAAAAATCACATCTTTGAGTTTGATTTTTCTTAAAATTTGGATAAATATAAAAGAACCCAAAAGCGCAAATACAGATGCAATGATAGCTTGAGTGAAAAAAGACGCTCCAGCAAAAAATATTAAAGAAACAAGTATGCCAAATTTAGCACAATCCATAGTTCCTGCTGTAGTTGGGGAAACGAATTTATTTTGCGTGAGTTGTTGCATGATAAGCCCGCATATACTAAGACTCATTCCCGTGAGTAAAATCGCTATAAGTCTAGGAATTCTTGTGAGAGTTATGATTTCTAGTTGAGTGGAGTCAAGATTAAGAATATCTTTTACATTGATACTGATAACTCCTATAAATAAACTTATCATTCCAAAGAATAAAAGTAAAGCTATAAGCACTTTTAAACTCAATATATGCTTAAAAAACAAATCTTTCCTTATAGTAATAATAATTATCAAAAATGAAATTGTAATGAAATTTGTTTTAAGAAATGATAAAACAACAAAGGATATTTTAGTAAGAAATCAAAAATCCAGTGGAAAGTCTTTGCAAGTGTTTGTTATAGTCTATAAGGCTTTCTCCATAGCCATTAAAGTATTGTAAATACCAATAAATTCCGTTATTAAAAATATCATATCCTAGATCAACTTGTATAGCGCCTTTGTTATTGCGGAATTTAAGATTGTTTCTTAGCATAAGATTGATAAAATAATCATCGCCTAAATACGCTAAATTCACATCAAAATTTCCCATATAATGCAAGATGGCAGGATTATCATCATCTTTTTTGCTTTCAGGAATTCTATACCAAAGGCGTGGGACAAATAAAAATTTATTATATAAAATAGTTGTAGATACATAAATTCTATTCCATGAGCGAGATTGCAAATTCTCATCTCCCTTACCATTGCTTTCATGCAATATACCTACGCGTAGGTTGTTAAAAAATTCATAATCTTTAAGATACAAAGGAAAATCTATAAAAAATTCTGGCTGATAGTTGGTTTCTCTAAAAGGAGAAGAATGTTCATAAATTTGCCACCAAGAAGTTTGAGTATAGGCTATATAATATTTTTCATCCAATCCTAGCAAATTTTCAAAAAGCCTTTTTTTAATGCTAAGTTGAAATTTAGCTTCACTTTTATTGTGATTTTCTTCTAGAGAGTTAAAACTATAAGCCAAAGGTAGAAAATAATTCATTTTATAAGCACTAATGCCAAGAGGGTTAAAGTATTCATCTTCTTCAAGATAATTTGCCAAGGCAAGACGAGCAAAATCTTGTCTTTCTTCTTTGGCTGCAATAATAGATTTTTCATTTTGAGTAGTTTGTTTAGTTTTATTTTGTTCTTGAGGGATTAAAACAGATGAATTTTTTAAAGCGAGTTTTTTGTAAATTTCCATAGCTTTTTTATAATCGCCTTGTTTTTCATACTCTAAAGCTTGTTGTAAATCACTAGCCCATATAAAAACACATAAGCTTAAAAATAAAGCAATTTTTCTCATTTTAACTCACTTTTAAATTTTTCATATTCTTCATAAAAATTAAGATTTAAAAAAGCATCTTCATCTTCAAATTCTACAAATTTGGTTTTAATCTCAGAAAATAAAAGTCCTATTTTTTGTTCATTTTTTTCTAAGAAATTTTTACAAGTTTGAGCTAAAGAGCTGTGATAAAAGCCACACAAGGGATGTTTATGTAAAGGAGTTTTGGCTATGATTATTTTATAGTTTTGCTCTAAAAAAGGAAGCATTTTTAAAAGCTCATTTTCACCTACTTTAGGACTATCTACACTTAAAACAAAAACAAATTCATTTTTAAAATTTGAAAGTATAGAGTAAAGCGCAAGCATAGGAGAGTAAACTTCAAATTCTAAAGAATCTTTTATCAAGCTAAAATGGTTTTCAAATTTGTCTTCTTTTGCACTCACATAGACATTTTTAAAAATTTTAGAAAATTTATTTACTTGAAATTGAGTTAAATTTTGATTTTTAAGAATCAATTTGCTTTTATCTTGTCCCATACGACTAGATTTACCACCACATAAAATCACGCAATTTAGCTCATTAAGCTGCACAAATTTCCTTTTTTAGTTTAATTCTACCACAAATTCGCTAAAATATTTTATAATTTCTTTTATGAAATACACAGAACTTTTACAATTGCAAACTTTTTTTTCTCAGTTTAAAAAAATCGATTTTATCAAGCGTATCAATGACAATATTTTGGAATTAAGCTTTGACAGAGAAAGATTTATTTTTGATCTCACTCGTGCAATGAGTGCGATTTATACAGCTAAATTTAATGCAAAAAACTATAATGCACCTTTTGATTTTATGCTTAAAAAGTATTTTAGCAATGCTTTTATAAAGGAAGTTAAAGTCCTTGAAGGCAATCGTATTTTATGTTTTAGTGTAAAAGCTAATAAGGCTTATAAAAGCTATGAGAGCAAAATTTATTTTGAATTTACGGGTAAAAATACCAATGTTATTCTTACAGATGAAAAAGATTTGATCATAGAGGCTTTAAGGCATATTGATAAAAGTTATCGTGTTGTAAAACCTAATGTGATTTTAGAGTCTTTAAAGCCTTATAAAATGGATGAAAATTTTGAGGAAATTAAAGACTTTGCAGATTATTTTTCTCGCAAATTTACAAGCATTTATGAGAGTAAAATCAAACAAATAAAAAATTTAAAACTTGCACAAGTGGATAAAAAAATACAAAATTTACAAGAACTTTTTTCTAGTTTAGATGAAGAAAATTCTTTACTCTTAAAAGCTTTAGAATACAGAAAAAGGGCTGATGTATTGTTTGCAAATTTGAGTGTTTTAAAAGATTATGAAAGGGAATTTAAGCTTGATGATTTTGAAGGCAAAGAGCTTGAATTTAAGCTTGAATTTAGTCCTAAGCAAAGTGCTAATTTATACTATAAAAATGCCAAAAAATTAGAACAAAAAGCTAAAAATTTAAACATACAAAGGCAAAATTTAAAAGAAAAGTTAGATTTTACCTTGAGTTTAAAAGAATTATTGCTTCAAGCTAAGAGTGAGATAGAGCTTGAAATTTTACTACCTAAAAAAAATAGCAAAAAAAATCAAGATCATAAACAAGAAGATCTTGTGGCAAATTTTTATTTTAATGAGTTTAAAATTTGCGTGGGTAAAAATGAAAAAGGCAATGAATTTTTACTTAAAAATGCTAAAAAAGATGATTTGTGGCTTCATGTAAGGGATATTCCTAGTGCACATACTTTGATTGTATCAAACAAGCAAAAAATCAGCCTTGATGTGATAGAATTTGCTGCAAGGCTTTGTGTAAGCTTTTCTAAGTTAAAGAAAGGTTCGTATTGGGTCGATTATACCTTAAAAAATTTTGTTAAGGTTCAGCAAAAGGCGTTTGTAAATTATACAAATTTTAAAAGTATTAATATCACGAAGGATTAAAATGCCAGTTAGCCCATTAGGAAATGTCAATTATATAAATCAAAATATGGCTTATCCAGCTACACAAGCAAGCAATGAGCTTGCAAAAGAAGGTTTTGCAGCTACGCTAAATATGGCTGAATTTAATGAAAAAGAAAAAACTTTAAACAAGCTTGAAAAAGTCAATGAGACTCATGAAATCAAAGAAGAGATCAAAGAAAAAGCCGAACAAGAAGAAAAAAAGAAAAAACACAATCAAGAAGCTAAAACCAGCGATGATGAGAAAAATGAAGAAGATGAGTCTAAAGATCCAAATTTTAAAGACGCACAAAGCATTCATCGCTTAGATATTAGTATATAAGGAAAAATATGTTTAATACAACTAGAATTATTTCAGCTCTTGTGATGATAGGGGCTATTATTATTATCGCGTTGATTGATCAATTTTTTATCAATTTTATCGTTTTTGCGGTTTTATTGTATCTATCTTTTAGTGAAGCAAAAAAACTTTTTGCTTTAGAAAATATTTCTATTATCCCTTTGGCTATAGCTTTTATTTTGGGAAGTTTATCGCATAAAGCTTTGCTTTTTGGGATTTTAGCTTTGTTATTAGTCGTTGGATATTTGGTTTATAAAAAGGCTTCCTTAAAACCAGCTCTTATTTATATTTATCCTAGTTTGCCTATTTTAGCACTTTGGCAAGTGTATTTAGATCAGGGTATGTTTGCACTTTTTTGGCTTATCATTATTGTTGCAGCTTGTGATAGTGGGGCGTATTTTATCGGAAAACTTATGGGTAAAACTCCTTTTTCTCCAACAAGTCCAAACAAAACCTTAGAAGGTGTTATAGGCGGCTTGATTTGTGCGAGTATTATTGGAACTATTTTGGGAGTTTTTGTTTATAGTTTTTGGCTTTCTTTGCTTTGTTCGTTTTTTGTAGCGATTTTTGCAGTGATTGGGGATTTGCTTGAGAGTTATTTTAAAAGAGAAGCAGGTGTAAAAGATAGTGGAGATCTTATCCCTGGTCATGGGGGTGTGCTCGATAGGATCGATGCGGTGATCATTGCTGCTTTTGTGATGGTTGCTCTTTTATGATACTTTTTGGAAGTACGGGTAGTATAGGAGTAAATGCTCTTAAACTTGCTGCTTTAAAAAACATTCCCATTTCTGCTTTAGCTTGTGGGGATAACATCACTCTTTTAAATGAGCAAATCGCAAGATTTAAGCCCAAATTTGTTGCCATAAAAGATTCAAAAAATAAGTATTTAGTTAAACACGATAGAGTTTTTATAGGACAAGAAGGTTTAGAGCAAATTTTAACAGAATGCCAAGACAAGCTTTTACTCAATGCTATTGTAGGTTTTGCAGGACTTAAAAGCACTTTAAAGGCTAAAGAACTTGGCAAAAACATAGCCTTAGCTAACAAAGAAAGTCTTGTTGTGGCTGGGAGTTTTTTAAAAGGGGCTAAATTTTTACCCGTTGATAGTGAGCATGCGGCTTTAAAATTTTTACTCGAAGACAAAAAAAATATAGCAAAACTTTATATCACAGCAAGTGGTGGAGCTTTTTATAGGTATAAAATCAAAGATTTAAATCAAGTCAGTGTCAAAGATGCTTTAAAACATCCTAATTGGAACATGGGGGCAAAGATCACTATAGATAGTGCGACTATGGCAAATAAGCTTTTTGAGATTATAGAGGCTTATCATTTATATGATTTTAAAGAAATTGATGCTTTAATAGAACCAAGATCTTTAGTGCATGCAATGTGTGAATTTAAAAATGGAGCTAGCACGGCGTATTTTTCAAAAGCAGATATGAAATTAGCTATTTCAGATGCTATATTTGAAAAACAAGATATGCCTATTTTAGAGGCTGTTGATTTTAGCAAAATGCCCGCTTTAAAATTTCATAAAATTAGCACAAAAAAATATCCTATTTTTAAGCTTAAAAATGCATTTTTAAAAGAGCCAAATTTAGGTGTTATCATCAATGCTGCTAATGAAGTTGGTGTTTATAATTTTTTAGAAAATAAAAGTAGATTTTTAGACATTGCTAAATGCATTTTTAAAGCTCTTGATCACTTTGGAGTGCCTAAAATTTCAAGTATAGAAGAAGTTTTTGAGTATGATTTTAAAACAAGAGAGTATTTAAGGAGTTAAAATGAAATTTTTTTTAATAATTTTATTTTTTATAACAAGTATTTTTGCCTTAGAGCTAGACTTTAGCGTAGGAGAAAATGGAAAAAGCCTAGATGATAATAATACAGTTTTGATTTTTGGTGGAATTCAAGGCGATGAGCCTGGTGGATTTCATGCGGCAAGTTTGCTTTTGAGTGATTATAATATCACTAAGGGTAAGATTATAGTGGCTCCAAATTTAGCTTTTGATAGCATTATAAAGCGTTCTCGTGGGAATAATGGGGATTTAAACCGTAAATTTGCAAGCATTAGCCCAAAAGATCCTGATTATAAAACCGTTCAACGCATTAAAGAGCTTATTTTACTTCCTGAAGTTAGTATGGTGATCAATCTTCACGATGGTTGGGGTTTTTATAAACCCACTTATATCGATGCGATGCAAAATCCTAAGCGTTGGGGAAATTCAAGCGTGATTGACACAAGCGAAATCAATGCAAGCAAATACCCTGATCTTGAAAATATCGCTACTCAAACCGTAAATAGTGTCAATTCTTCACTTGCTGATCCAAAGCATGCTTATCATCTTAAAAATACCAAAACCCAAGAGCTTGGCGATACGGAAATGCTTAAAGCTTTGACTTATTTTGTGATTTCAAATCACAAAGCTGCTTTTGCAAATGAAGCGAGTAAAAATCTGCCTGTAAATTTAAGAGCTTATTATCATCTTTTGGCAATTGAAAATTATCTAAAAACCGCAGGAATTGAATTTAGCAGAGATTTTGAACTCACTCCACAAGGGGTTGATAAAGCCATAAATAAAGAGCTTGAAGTGAAACTTTTTGATGATAGAATTTTACTTTCTTTAAAAAATCCAAGAAAGGTTATCAATTATGTGCCTTTTCCGGTAAATAAAGAGTTAAATTATAATACAAGTAATGAACTTACCGCTGTTATCGCAGAAGGAAATTCTTTTTATATCCAGTATGGCAATCGTTTTCAAACAAGATTATATCCTGAGTATTTAGAATTTAGCGATGCTTTTAATGAAATAACTTTTCAAGTTGATGGTAATGAAACCACAGCTTCTTTTGGAAGTAAGGTAAAAGTAAAAGAGAATTTTCTTATCCCAAAGATAGCTAATGTACGCGTAAATATCATAGGCTTTGATCATGGAAAAGATGAAAGTGGTATTTTAGTTCATAAAAAAAATATGCAAACACAATACTCTTTAGATATGGCAGGTAAAATTTATAGAGTGGAATTTTATGAGTTAAGAGGGGTAAATTTGCAACAACTTTTAGAGGCAAATACCAATAGCAAGTTGATCAAAAATGCTAAAAATTTGGATTTAAACACTCTTAAAATGGCAAGATCAAAAGATAAATTCTTAGGTTCTATTTTAGTGGAATTTGAATGAAAAATCTTATCCTAGCTATAGAAAGTTCTTGCGATGATAGTTCTATAGCTATCATTGATAAAAATACCTTAGAGTGTAAATTTCATAAAAAAATTTCCCAAGAATTAGATCATAGTATCTATGGGGGAGTGGTGCCTGAACTTGCTGCAAGACTTCATAGCGAAGCTTTGCCAAAGATACTTAGGCAATGCAAAGAGCATTTTAAAAATCTTTGTGCCATAGCTGTGACAAATGAACCTGGGCTTAGCGTTTCTTTGCTCAGTGGAATTTCTATGGCAAAAACCTTAGCAAGTGCTCTAAATTTACCCTTAATCCCTATAAATCATCTTAAAGGTCATATTTATAGTCTTTTTTTAGAAGAAAAAATTTCTTTAGATATGGGAATTTTGCTTGTTAGTGGCGGGCATACTATGGTGCTTTATCTTAAAGATGATGCAAACTTAGAGCTTTTAGCAAGCACAAATGATGATAGCTTTGGAGAAAGTTTTGATAAAGTGGCCAAAATGATGAATTTAGGTTATCCTGGTGGGGTCATCATAGAAAATTTAGCAAAAAATGCCAAACTTAAAAATATCTCTTTTAACATACCTTTAAAGCATTCTAAAGAACTTGCTTTCAGTTTTTCAGGACTTAAAAATGCAGTGCGTTTGGAAATTTTAAAGCATGAAAATTTAAATGAAGACACAAAAGCAGAAATAGCCTATGCCTTTGAAAATACAGCTTGTGATCATATCATGGATAAATTAGAAAAAATTTTTAATGTTTATAAATTTAAAAATTTTGGCGTTGTAGGTGGAGCTAGTGCAAACCTTCACTTGCGTTCGCGTTTGCAAAATTTATGTCAAAAATATAATGCAAATTTAAAACTAGCTCCTTTAAAATTCTGCTCCGATAATGCTTTGATGATAGCAAGAGCCGCAGTTGATGCTTATGAAAAAAAGGAATTTGTAAGTATAGAAGAAGATATTTTAAGCCCTAAAAATAAAAATTTTTCAAGGATATAGATGAGAAAAGCTTTTACTATATTAGAACTTGTTTTTGTGATTGTTATTTTGGGAATTTTAGCTGCTATTGCTTTACCAAAAATGAGTTCAAGCAAGGATGAAGCTGAAGTTAGCAAGTCTTTAAACAACCTTAAAACTTTGATCAATGATATAAGCATTTATACTTTAAAAAATGATCATTTAAGCTCCATAAAAACGATGAGTAATGTAAGCGGGGTTGAAAATGCTGATCTTGGCAATTTTAACGGCACAAAAGAAGTAAATTTTCGCGTAGGCGATGATAAAGAATGCTTAAAACTTGTTTTTATAAATAAAGCTGATTTTATACTCATGGGAATTTCAAGCAATGAGGCAAGTAAAAATGCTATCATCAACGCAGCCAATCAGACTCATGAAGATTTAGAAAATATAGACTTTACAAGCTCTTCTAGTAATAAAGCTTGTGTGATTTTAAGTAAGAATGAAAATTTTAAAAACCTAGCGAGCAAAACTTATCTTTTAATAGGGGGAATGTAATGATAGTGAGTAAAACTTATGAGATTGATTCTTGTGATGATGCAGAACTTGGTATAAAAAGAGAATCAAAGCTTGAATTTAAGCTTTGGTATGATAATGAAAAAACACCCAAAGCTTTGGTGTTTGTGGTGCAAGGTATGGGCGATGATATATCATCGATCCAATATGTTGGTGATTATATGGTAAGACAATTTAATACTGCTGTAGTTGGAGTAAATTATCATTGTATTGGTAATCGTCCTCAAACTGGATCAACTTTTTATTTAGATGATATAGACAAGCTTATTTTAAAAGTAAGTTGTGAAGCTGCGGATATCAAGCTTCCTTATGATGTTGATAAAATTTCAAACTATGAACAAATGAGTGAAATTTTTCATTTTGTAAATAATAAAATAATAGAAGGCAAGCAAAAAGGTAATTTTACACCAAATTATTTTTTAAATTTACATGTAAGTTTGCAACCAGCAAAAAATGAATATCAAAATTTTGGGATCATGCAAGCTCAAGATCTTTTAAATGTTGCACTTTATCTTAAGAAAAATGCTCCTTTTGACACTATGGGGGGGGGTATACCAGTTATTATGATAGGTAGTTCTCATGGGGGATATTTAGCACATTTAGCCGCTAAAATTGCACCTTGGCTAATAGATGGAGTGTTGGATAATTCTGCATATGCTAAGTTTTTATGGAGAGTTGTCGGTTTTGGAAAGGAAATAGATTTTATGCAGTATAGCGAATTTGCTACTTTTGATTTTTTTCATCATATTAAAACACATTGTTCGACAAAAACTTTTTGGACAAGTAATTCTTCATCACCTCATTTTTTTTCTCCCGCAAGAAGAAAAATTCGAAATCTTTTAGAGGAAGATCATCTTTTAGAACAATCAAAATGTTTAAAAACTTGCTTTATAAGTTATCATTCATTGTATGATGAGTATGTTTCTTTAAAAGAAAAAACTATGCTTTATAAAGAGCTTGAGAAACTTGGTTTTGATGCAACTTTGCATTCTATTACTAAAGAATCTCAAGTTGATGGAAAATTTATTAAAAACTTAAATCATGGCATGGGAATTCCGGTAAAACTTTTGATTAAGAAAGAACTTCCTTTAATGCTAGAAAAAATAAAACAAAATTCAAAAAAAGATTGTAAAGAAAAATGTATCTCTTATCCTTGTGAGGATTTGTTGTATCAATTTAGCGAAAAAGATGACAAAATATTGTTAAAGATAGATAAAATTTAAGGAAACCTAATGACCATACTAGAAAAAAACATACAAGCTTTATTAAGTGGAGTAAATGAACCCTTAGGAAATAAACTTTTAAATTTCATACAAAATAAAACTTGTTCTCGTTTTAATATAGATGAAAATTTAAATATCTATGATAAAACTCATAATGTTTTTATGTATGAAAATTTAGAAGAAGAATTAAATTTTTTCTATCAAAGTATTTTAGAAAAAACTCCTAGATATCCTTTTATATGTATTTATGGTATAGGCAATGCTTTACTGATTAAAAATTTAGCTAAACACTATAAACATCTTTTTGTATTTGAAAGCGAAATAGAACTTTT